>DATHUU010000221.1:0-6333 GCA_035461925.1 Ilumatobacter sp. | reverse complement strand
GTTCGGCACCGTGTTCATGAAGTGGAAGGACCTCACCGCCGTCTCCCCGATCATGCTCGTCGGGGTCCAGCTCCTCATGTCGGCGAGCATGCTGGTGCCGTTCGCGACCCTGGTCGAGGACGTCGGCGACACCGACTGGTCGATCGGGCTGTTCGCTCCGCTGCTCTACTCGGCGATCCCGGCGAACGCGGTCACGTTCTCGTTGATCGCGACCGTGGTGAGGCGGGCGACGCCCACCCAAGCGGCGGCGACGGCGTATCTGGTGCCGTTGTTCGGCGTCTTCTTCGGATGGCTCATCCGCGACGAGCGCCTCGGCTGGGTGGAGCTCGCCGGTGGTGTCCTGGTGGTCGTCGGCGTGACGATCGTCGTCACCGCAGCGAACGCACGCCGCTGACCGTCAGGACTCGAGCGTCAGCTGGACGACGCGGACGTGGTGCTCGCGGAAGCCGCCCTCGCAGTACGCGAAGTAGCAGCGCCAGAGACGCTGGAAGCGCTCGTCGAGCCCGAGCGCCGCGACCTCGTCGATGCGGGCGTCGAACGTCTCGCGCCAGCGGCGGAGCGTCTCGGCGTAGTGAGGGGTGAGATCGGTGACGTCGGCGACGCGCATCGACGTCGCCCGGCGGACCGAGGCCTCGATCGCCGCGACCGAGGGCAGGAAACCGTTCGGGAACACGAACCGGCGGATGAAGTCCTCGGTGTTCTTGGCCCGGCCCCACCGCTCGTCGGGCAGGCAGATCGCCTGGAGCGCGGCCCGCCCACCCGGCACCAGCCGTTGCTCGATCTGACGGAAGAACGCGTCGTAGTCGCGCCAGTCGACCGCCTCGATCATCTCGACCGACACCAGCCGGTCGTACGTGCCGGTCAGGTCGCGCCAGTCGTCGTCGAGGACGGTCACCCGGTCGGTGAGACCGGCAGCCTCCACGCGCCGGCGCGCCTCGGCGAGCTGCTCGGACGAGATGGTGGTCGTCGTCACCCGCGCCCCTCGCTCACCCGCGGCCCGGATCGCCATCCCGCCCCAACCCGTTCCGATCTCGAGGAGGTGATGGCCGTCGTGCAGGTCGAGCCGGTCGAGCAGGAGATCCATCTTGTGCCGGCTCGCCTCGACGAGGGACGCGTCCGACGTCGGGAACACGGCCGACGAGTACGTCATCGTCTCGTCGAGGAACAGTTCGAAGAAGTCGTTGCCGATGTCGTAGTGGGCACCGATGTCCTCGCGGTTGCGTTCGGGCGTGTCGTGCGGGAACACGCTGCGGATCGGGTCGGTCGCCCAGCCGGTCGCGCGGTGGAGGCGGTCGCGGAACCGGTCGAGCCCGCGCAGGTTGCGGATCGCGAACCGGACGGCCGCGACCGGGTCGTCGCTCGTCCACCAGCCCTCGATGTAGCCACGGCCGAACCCGATCGAGCCTTCGCGCATGAACGCCGCGTACGCACGCTCGTCGCGGACCGTCACGGTCGCTGCGATCTCGACGGTGGACTCGTCGTCGGCACCGTACGTCCGGATCGTCGTGGGTCGTCCCGGGACCCGGTCGTGGACCGTGAGCCGCTCGTGCCGCGCTCGCCGGAGCGCTGCACGCCCGGCGACCGCCGCGACACGGTCGACGGGGCCGCTCCCGGTCGCGACGCGTCGGTCGGCGTGCACCAGCAGCCGGTCGGATCGCACCGTCGCCATGCTCATGATGATGCCCGCTTCGACGGGTGGGGGATGAACGGCACCCGCTTCGCCCACAGACGGAGGGCCTGCCAGTGGATGCCGAGCGACACGCGGTGCGTGCTCGCGACGTGGCGGAACAAGGCCGTCGTGAGCGATCGCCGGTCGGCGGCGGCGCGGCCGATCGACAGACCGGTCTCGAGGATCGGCCGCTCCGCGCCCTGGGGAACCACGTCGATGCGCAGGTGGAGACGCTCGCCGGTCCCGCGGAGGCGCACGTCGTAGCGATGCTGCTCGTCGAGGAATGGCGAGACGTGGAGTTGCTTGTCGGTGCCGGTCCGCAGCCAGTGGCCGTCGCGGGCGAGGGCGAGGGGGTAGCGGTGGCGCTCCTTCCACGGGGTGTTGGTGACCTCGAGCACGAGCCCGACCGGGTCGGCGTGCTCGTCGGCCGTCACGCCGTCTCGCAGGTCATCCCAGACGACGTACACGGTGATCGGGTTGAACAGCCAGCCCCAACGGCGCACCTGGGTCAGCATCCGCACCGGTCCGCCCGGTCGGTGGCCGAGCACGGGGGTGAGCTCGTCGCGGGCGGCGTCGGCGAGCGACCCGTGCCGGGTGGCGCCGTAGTCGCGTCGACGGAAGCGGGCCGGCGCGGGTCGGGTCGCCGACCACAGGGGATGGGCGGCCGTCAGCGACTCGGGTTCGTCGGGGTCGAGCCAGACGTAGCTCACGCCGTACCGGAACTCGTGCCGGCTCGGCATCGTCCGCCGATGGAACACCGTGCCGTCGCACACCGCGGCACCACCCGGATCGAGCACGTCGGCCCGCGTCTCGTCCGGTCCGGTCCGGAGCGTGCTGTGGGGCCAGTGGACACCGATGCGATGGCAGACGCGCAGGCCCGAGACCATACCGTCCTCGTGGAAGCCGTAGCCCCACCACGCACCGCAGTAGTGGATCCGGTCGACGCCGTCGATCTCGTCGAACCGGCGTTGGGCGTCGATCGCGTCGCCGTCGAAGACCGGGTGGGCGTACTCGAACGAGGCGATGACGGTGTCGGGGTCGATCGCATCGTCGCTGTTCAGGCTGACGAGGTAGCGCTCCGATCCGGGGAGGTGCTGGAGCTCCGTCATGTCGTAGGTGAGCGTCGCGGTCCGCTGGTCGGCGGAGCGGCGCTCGTAGTTCCACGCCGACCAGGCCCGCCGCTCGTGCGACAGCACCGAGGTGTCGGTGTGCAGGGTGGCGCGGTTCGGCTGGTAGCCGACGGCGCCGAGCACCTTCTCCTCGACCGGCGTCGGGTCGGCGAGCATGGCGAGTGCCTGGTCGCTGTGTACGGCGAGGACCACCCGGTCGAAGCGCTCGGTCACGCCGGCGGCGGTGACCTCCACGCCGTGGCTGGTCCGACGGACCGAGCGGACCGGTGCCGACAGCCGGATCTCGCCCGGGAACCGGTCGGCGATCGCATCGACGTACACCCGACTGCCGCCGGGGATGGTGCGCCACTGCGGGCGGTCGCCGACGCTCAGCAGACCGTGGTGGTCGAGGAAGCGGAACAGGCTGCGCGCCGGGAACTCGGCGAAGCGCGAGGGGTCCGCAGACCAGACCGCAGCCCCCATCGGGATCAGGTGCAGCTCGACGAGCTCGCGGGAGAAGCCGCGAGCGGCGAGGAAGTCGTCGAGGGACGTCTCGTCGTCACCGTCGTCGAGGAACGCACGGGCGGCGCGGTAGAAGCGGGTGATGTCGCGCAGCATCCGCCACATCGCCGGGCGCAGCAGGTTGCGCCGGTCGGCGAACAGGGTGTCGGGGCTGGTGGCGCGGTACGTGAAGCCGGCGGTCGGGGAGTCGGGATCGCGGTCGGTGACCCCGAAGCTCATCTCGGTGTCGACGGTCGACACACCGAGCTCGTCGAAGAGCGCGACGAGGTTCGGGTAGTTGCGGTCGTTGTGGACGATGAATCCGGTGTCGACCTGGATCCGACCGGCGACGGGATCGTCGACGTCGACGGTGTTGGCATGGCCGCCGAGCCGCGGCGCCGCCTCGTACAGCACGACGTCGTGGTGGGGGCCGAGCACGTGGGCGCAGGTGAGCCCGGCGATGCCGGACCCGACGATCGCGATCCGCTGCCGATCGCCGGTCGCGGCCTGCGCCGAGGTCACGCCTGTTCCCCGTCGAGCGCCCGGATCAGGCCCCGGTTGGCGCGCTCACCGATCTTGCGGAAGGTGCCCTTGAGGAAGGGGTCGAAGATCCCGAGCGGACCGTTGAGGGTGAGCTCGGCGTCGTAGCGGACGAGCGAGCCGTCCCCGTCGGGGGTCACGTCGATCCGGTCGAGCGACGTGAACAGGCGACTGGACGCCTTCACCGTCACGGTGTGGGGCGCGTCGAACTCGGTGGCGCGGTAGCGCAACGTCAGTCCACCACCCGGCGCGTCGACGGTGACGTCGTATT
Source organism: Ilumatobacter sp. (assembly GCA_035461925.1). Taxonomy (GTDB): domain Bacteria; phylum Actinomycetota; class Acidimicrobiia; order Acidimicrobiales; family Ilumatobacteraceae; genus Ilumatobacter. Next base: position 2,243 of record DATHUU010000221.1, on the reverse strand, counting down.
CAGCGTCGGGGCTCGGCCCGTCTCCGATCACCTGGGAGGCAGACCGGACGCCCGGGTCCCACTCCTCGAAGTTGCGGAGGTCGGCCATGTAGGCGAAGGCCGCCTCGGGGGTGCGGGGAGTGCGGACGGTGGTGACGTACTTGGCCATGGGGGTTCCTCGTCGGTGGTGTGATGGCGACCCGAGTCGGCGGGGTCTCCACCCGTGTTTTCGGACCGAACCCCCGTTTTGGATGCACCGGCCGCGGCACCGTCGCGAGAGGTGTCAGACACCTCGCGCGACGGCCGGGCCGATCCGCCGGCGCGGAACACGAGGTTTGCACGCGCGACCGGAGGCGACGGATCATGGGCAGATGACGATCAGGATCGCCCTCGCCGGCGCCGGCGCGTTCGGCATCAAGCACCTCGACGGACTCCGGAACATCGACGGTGTGGAGGTCACGTCCCTCGTCGGGCGGGTGCTCGACAAGACGCAGGCCGTCGCCGACGAGTACGGGATCGGGCACGTCACGACCGAGCTCGACGAGTCCCTCGCCCGCGACGACGTCGACGCCGTGATCCTGTGCACGCCGACACAGATGCACGCCGAGCAGACGATCGCCTGCCTCGACGCCGGCAAGCACGTCGAGGTCGAGATCCCGCTGTGCGATCGCCTCGCCGACGGCCAGGCCGTGCTGGCGAAGCAGCGCGAGACCGGGCTCGTGGCGATGGTGGGTCACACCCGCCGCTTCAACCCGAGCCACCAGTGGATCCGGAACCGGATCACCGCCGGCGACCTCCACATCCAGCAGATGGACGTGCAGACGTACTTCTTCCGGCGCACCAACACCAACGCCAAGGGAGAGCCGCGCAGCTGGACCGATCACCTGCTCTGGCACCACGCCGCGCACACCGTCGATGTGTTCCAGTACCAGACCGGTGGCACCGTCGTGAAGGCGAACGCGATCCAGGGGCCGATCCATCCCGAGCTCGGCATCGCGATGGACATGTCGATCCAGCTGAAGGCCGACACGGGCGCGATCCTCACGCTGTCGCTCTCGTTCAACAACGAGGGCCCGTTCGGTACGTTCTTCCGGTACATCGGCGATACGGGCACCTACATCGCCCGCTACGACGACCTGACCGACGGCAACGACGAGCCGATCGACGTGTCCGGGGTCGACGTGTCGATGAACGGGATCGAGCTGCAGGACCGCGAGTTCGTCGCCGCGATCCGTGAGGGCCGTGAGCCGAACTCGAGCGTCGCGCAGGTGCTCCCGTGCTACGAGGTCCTCCACGATCTCGAGCAGCAACTGATCACCTGACCTCACGATCCCGAACCGGTCCCTTCCCCCGACAGCCCCGCGTGTGCGACGATGCGGCGCGTGATCGAGATCGAGCGCCGGTTCCTCGTCGACGTGGTGCCCGAGCCGTTGCCGCGCCCGTGCCGGATCGTGCAGGGCTACCTGATGACGACACCGGCTGCGGTGCGGGTGCGGAGCGCGGACGGGGTGTACACGCTGACGATCAAGTCCGGCTCCGGGCTGCGTCGCACCGAGATCGAGCGGACGCTGGCGGCGGCGGAGTTCGACGCGCTGTGGGAGGTGGCGACCGACCTGCGGATCGAGAAGCGGCGCCACCGGATCGAGCTCGGACACGGGGCGGTCGCCGAGCTCGACCTGTTCGACGGCGACCTCGCGGGCCGTCGCCTCGTCGAGGTCGAGTTCGACGACGAGTCCGCGGCCGCATCGTTCGAGCCCCCCGAGTGGTTCGGCCCCGAGGTGACGACCGACCCCCGCTTCACCAACGCCGCCCTCGCCGAACACGGCTGGCCCCCTCTTCGTTCCGGGCGGGATTCTGCCGGACCTGCCCCGGCAGGAACCAGACCAGGACACTCACCTCCAGCGCTCAGGAGATGACGGTGACGGGGTCGCCGACGTCGAGCCAGTCCCAGATCAGCTCGGCGTCGTCGGGGAGGACCCGGATGCAGCCGGACGAGTCGCCGTACTGATCGGGTGAGCCGACGCTGTCGAGCGGCTGGACGTACTCGCCGTTCGAGTAGGTCGGCACGCTGTGGAACGCGATCCGGGCACCCTGGTACTTGCCGTACGTGAACGCCACGAAGTGGGTCATCGTCGAGTACTCGCCGGTGAGGGTCGACGAGGCGTTCAGGTCCTTCGCGTAGACCTCGTACGTACCGGGGTCGGGCTGGGAGACCGCCGACGTGATCGGCATCTCCTCGGTGATAGCGCCGTCGTCGCACAGCC
>DATHUU010000220.1:0-6098 GCA_035461925.1 Ilumatobacter sp. | reverse complement strand
CGAGCGCCAGGAGGCGCTCCTGCGAGATCTCACCGCCGATCTGGCCGAGCGAGTGGCCGCCCTCGAGCGTCGCCTCGGCGCGCTCGAAGCGCGGGACCGATGATGCTGGCCGGCACGATCGTCGCGTCGAACTACCTCGCCATGGCCGAGGTGCTGGCGCGCTCGTACCTCCGGTCGCATCCCGGCCAACGCTTCGTGATCCTGGTCATCGACGACGGCGAGGCGGAGGTCGAGGACGATCGCATCGAGGTGTGGCGGCTCGCCGATCTCGACATCGCGTCGCGCGAGCTCGCCGCGATGCTCACGATGTACGAGGTGCGCGAGTTCAGCACCGCCGTCAAGCCACCGTTCCTCGAGGCGCTGCTCGGGCGCGACGAGGTCGCTTGCTACATCGACCCCGACATCTACGTCTACGCACCGATCGACGAGGTGGTCCGGCCGGCTCGTGACCACGACATCGTCTTGACTCCGCACGTGCTCCGACCCGTGCCGCGCGACGGCCTCGACGTCTCGGAGCAGAGCCTCCAGCTCGCCGGCATGTTCAACCTCGGGTTCCTCGGGGTCGGACGCGGTGCCGTGCCGTTCCTGCGTTGGTGGGCGGAGCGCCTGCGCACCGATGCCGTCATCGACTTCTCTCGCGGTCTGTTCACCGACCAGCGCTGGGTCGACTGGGTGCCGGTGCTGTTCGACCACGTCGTCTGCCGCGACCCGGGCATGAACATCGCCTGGTGGAACGCGCACGAGCGAGACGTCCAGCTGGTCGATCGGGGCGGCGACGAGGTCCCGACGATCGACGGGGGACCGGTGCGGTTCGTCCACTTCAGCGGGTACGACCCGAGCCGGCCCGAGGTGTTCAGCCACTGGCAGCCCCGGCCACGCCAGTCGTGGCGGCCGGACGACCCGCTGAGGATCCTCGCCGAACGGTACGGCGAGGAGCTCGTCGCGTCCGGCCACTTCGAACGCCGCCGAGCTGCGTACCAGTACGACGTCGCCGACGACGGCACGCCGCTCACGCCGGGGTTGCGTCGCCTGTGGCGGCAGAGCCTGCTCGACGAGCTCGCCGGCGGACGGTCGCTCGCCGACACCCGAACACCACCCGCCTTCGGGCCGGAGAGCGAGCGGTTGGGGGCGTGGCTCGACGGTGTCGCCGGTGGCACCGTCGACCACCCGCACGCACGACGCGAACGGGTCGTCTGGGAACGACGGCTCGACCTCCAGCGGGCGTTCCCCGATGTCGACGGCTTCCATGCCCATGCGTTCCGCGACTGGCTCGATCGAGAGCCCGACGCCCGGTCGGAGCTGGGTGACTTCCGACCGGCCTGGTACGTGCCGTCACCGGCTCCCACCGCCGGCGACCGATCGCTCGCCCGTCGGATGGGTGATCGCGCCCGACACGGGCTCCGCCGCGGGCTCGACCTCGGGACGAGGCAACGACGGTCGCGGCGACCGCTCGATCCGGCCACCCGCCCGATCGCCTTCCTGCACGTCCCGAAGTGCGCTGGCACGTCGCTCGCCACCGCCGTCCGGCAGGCGCTCCCTGGGCACCGATGGGCGCCCTGGATCTTCGACCCCGATCAGTTCGGACCGTTGGCCGATCGCGAGCTGTCGGACGAGCTGCGCGAGCGCACGCTGCCCGACCCGGCCGCCTTCGCCGAGTACGACGCGGCGATCGGTCACTTCTCCCTGCCCAGCCTGCTCGCCCGCTTCGATCCCGCCGACGTCGTCACGATCCTGCGCGAGCCGCGGTGCCGGTTGCTGTCGCACCACCAGTACTGGCGCAACCTCGACGACGACGCGACCGCGGAGCACGACACCTGGTCCGACGGCAATGCCACGGCCGACGAGCTCGAGTTCGGGGACTGGCTCGCCGACCCGCGTGTCGCGTACCAGACCGACAACCTGTTCGCCCGGATGATCGTGCCCGACCATGCAGGCATCCGTCCGGACTCGTTCATCCAGCCCGCCTCGGTTCCGAGCGTGATGGCGTCGGCGCTCGCGGAGATCGACCGTCTGGGATGGGTCGACGTCATCGAGCGCGGCGACTCGGTCTGGCGCGATCTCGGTGAGCGGCTCGGTGTGCCGGTGGTGCCCGAACGCCACAACGTGACGGTCGACCGCCACGGCCGTCCGAACCCGGTCGAGCAGCTGCTCGGACCGGAGGCCGTGGAGCACCTGCGCGCCCGGACCGTGATCGACCGCGCGATCTGGCGCTCGGTCGCCGAACGGCGCGGCGTGGTCGACCCCGACGGCGCGGCCGACGTGGTGTGGTCGCAGCGCCTGCTCGCCGCGCTCCAGCGATGATGCCTCAGCCGTGGCGTTCGAGCCGTGCCGCGACCGCAGTGGCCACCTGCTGGTCCGACGGTTGAGCCTCCATCGTCGCCCTGCCGTTCGCTGCCAGCCGAGTCCGTAGCTCCTCGTCACCGGCGAGGCGTCGGAGGCAGGCCGCGGCGTCGTCGAGGTCTGGCTCGGCCCATCGTGCGCCGGGCGGGTAGATCCCACCGCCGTCGGTCACCGTCGTCAGGGTGGAGCCCACCAGCAAGCTGTTGGTGTCGTCCATGAAGTCGAGGTTGCCCGAGTAGCCGGTCGCGACGACCGGCGTGCCGAGCCACATCGCCTCCGCCAGGTGGAGGCCAAGACCCTCCGAGCGATGCAACGACACCAGCGCGTCGAGGCAGCCGAGGAACGCCATCTGGTCGGGTCGGGTCAGGTGCTCGTCCCACACGAGCACATCTGGGTGCCGGGCCGCTCGCGCCACCAGCTCGGCGTGCTCGTCGGGGAACCGCTCGCCGTGCAACGTCTTCACGACCAGGACCGGTCCCTCGCCCGGCCGGAACGCCCGGGTGAACGCATCGACGGCACCCAGTGGGTTCTTGCGCTCCCCGACGCTGAAGTAGTCGAACGTCACCCCGAACAGGAGCCGGTCGCTGACGGTGGCGAGGATGGGGAACTCGTCGCGACGCCGATCCGAGGAGACGGGCTCGGCGATCGTGAGCGGGACGTGTCGCACGGGCGTCGTCGTGCCGTTCGCGAACGCTTCCTCGATGAACCGCGTGTGGGTCCAGACCTCGTCGACGGCGGCGGTGCCGCGCCGCATGGCGTCGCTCAGGGTCTCGAGCTCCCAGTAGCAGTAGCCGACGAGGTGCCGGCTCGTCGACCGCACCTCCGGGTGCAGCCAGCCCAGCAGCGCGATCTGATCGGCTGCCATGACCGCGATGGTGGCGTCGTGCGCCAGGTGCTGCTCGATCGGGTCGGGGACGCGGACCGGTTCGGCCGGCACCAGCCCGTAGGCGATCGCCGAGGTCGGCACACCGCCGCCGCGGAGCACGTCGACCCACCTGCGGCCCATGTCGCCGAGGGCCAGCTGGTGGTGCAGGTAGCCGACCACGTTGACGCCGGCCGAGGACACCTCGTCGGCCACCGGCCAGCGGTCGGCGCGGCGGAGCAGGTCGACCTCGGTCCGGAGCTGCTCCGCATCGGCGAGGGCGGTCGTCAGGTTGACGGTGCGGGTGAGCCCGAGCTGGTGAGCCGACGCGGCCACGGATCGGCGGAGCGACGCCTGGATCCGAGCAGCCGGACCGGTCATGACGCGTCGCGTTGGCGCAAGTGCCAGGCGTACGCCGTCTCGAGGATCTCGTCCAGCCCGTGCTGAGCCGTCCAGCCGAGCAGGGCCGAGGAACGGGTCGTGTCGCTGTAGGTGGAAACGGGGTCACCGACGCGCCGCGCGACGACACGGTGCGGCACCGGCCGACCGGCGACGCGCTCGATCCCCCGCAACACGTCGAACACGGACGACCCCTCCCCGGACCCGACGTTCACGGCGGTCGTCGCCCCGCCCCGCGCGAGATGGTCGAGCGCTGCGACGTGAGCGTCGGCGAGATCGACGACGTGGATGTAGTCACGGACGCAGGTGCCGTCGGGTGTCGGGTAGTCGTCGCCGTAGACCTGCAGCTCCTGGTCGCCGGTGAGCAGCGCGCGGATCGCGACGGGGATGAGGTTCAGCGCGTACGTCCAGTCCTCGCCGATGCTGTTGTCGAAGCTCGCACCGGCGGCGTTGAAGTAGCGCAGGCTGACGCTGCGGAGGCCGTGCACCTGGTCGTACCAGTGCAGCATCCGCTCGACCATCGCCTTCGTCTCGGCGTAGACCGACTCGGGTGAGATCGGCTGTGACTCGTCGACCGGGACGGTCGCCGGCGTGCCGTACACCGAGCACGAGGACGAGAACACGATGCGGTCGACGTTCGCGCTTCTGGCCGCTTCGAGGAGGTGCAGGGTGCCGATCACGTTGTTGCGGAAGTACTTGGCCGGCTCGATCATCGACTCGCCGACGTTCTTGTACGCCGCGAAGTGGACGATCGCCTCGACGTCGTGGTCGCGGCACACCGACGCGACCAGCGACTCGTCGGAGATGTCGCCGACGACGAGCTCGGCGTCGCCGACCGCCTCCGCCTCGCCGAGCTCCAACGTGTCGAGCACGACGACGTCCCGGCCGGCGAGCCGGAGCGCCCGGACCGTGTGTGAGCCGATGTAGCCGGCGCCGCCGGTGACGAGGATCGATCGAGCCATGGGGGGCGACTGTACCGTGGTGGCCGTGATCGGCGCCGTCGTGGTGACCTACAACGCCCCGGCGGCCACCGTGACCGCCTGCCTGCGTGCGCTCCGCGACGCGGGCGGACTCGACCGGTGTCTCCTCGTCGACACCGGGGGTCGCGCCGAGGTCCCTGCCGAGCTCGCCGACCTGGTCGAGGTCGTCGTCGTGCCGAACCGGGGGTACGGCGCCGCGGTGAACACCGGTTGGCGGCGATTGCGCGACCTCGGTGCCGACGTGGTCGCGGTGCTGAACGACGACGTCGTCGTGCGGCCGGGATGGATCGAGGAACTGGCTCCCGTGCTCGGTGGGCGGATCGGCGTGGTCCAACCCGTGATCGTCGGGTCGGGCCCAGGCGCCGGCAGTGTGAGCAGTCTCGGTGTCGAGTTCGATCGGTACGGAGCCGGGGTCGACCTGGGCCTCGGAGGACCCCTCCCGGCGGCCGGCGAGGTCCGTCCGCTCGAGGTGTTCACCGGCGGTGCGTTCGTGGCGGCGAGCGCCTTCCTCGAGGCGACCGAGGGATTCGACGAACGCTGGTTCCTCTACTACGAGGACGCCGACCTCGCCTGCCGCGGCCGTGAGCTCGGGTGGGAGTACCGGCTCGTCACGGACGCCGTCGTCGAGCACATGGGCGGGGTGAGCACGTCGGCTGACTCGGACCTCACCCGTTACCTGCAGGAGCGCAACCGACTCCTGTTCGCGGCACGCCACCTGCCGGCCCGTGCGCTCGGACGTGCGGTCTGGCTGTCGGTCCGTCGGCTCCGCCACCCGCCCCGATGGGTGCACGCGCGTGCGTTCGCGGCCGGGCTCGTCCGGATGCCGGTGTGGCTGGCGGGACGAAGGCGGGGACGCCGGATCAGCGACGGACGCGCCGACTGATCGGCGCCCACGCGGCCCGTGGCCAGCGGGTGACACGGGCAAGGGTCGAGTTCCGCCACGCCTCCAGCTCGGCGACGAGCGCCGCCTCGTGGACCTCTCGCTCGGCCAGCACCGCCCGGAGCTCGGCGACCTGGCGTTCGAGCCGCTCCTCAGCGGTCCCGAGCGCTGCGTATGCCGGGGCGGGTCGATCGAGCACGTCGTGGCCCTGTCGACGAGCGGCCACGATGAACTGGAAGGTGAGGGCCTCCGGATCGGACGACACGAACCGACGGACCGGCTCCGCGTGGAGATCGGGTGTGACGGGGAGGTTCGTCGCGAACATCGGGATCGTCACCCGGTCGATCTCGGTCGCCACCAGGCCACTCCTGTCGAGCAGACGGCGCAGGCCCTCGAGGGTGAAGAAGCGCAGGTGCGTCTCGTCGAGCAGACCGTGCTCCTGGTACTCCCAGCGTCCCTCGAGCAGCATCAACCGGACGTCGGCGTGCGCGACGTTGGGGATCGACACCACGATCTGGCCGTCCTCGGCGAGGACGCGGCAGGCGGCATCGAGCGCGCTCGACGGATCGCGCAGGTGCTCCAGGACGTCGCCGAACACGACGACGTCGAACGGGCCCTCGACGAGCTCGTCGAGGGG
>DATHUU010000219.1:0-13126 GCA_035461925.1 Ilumatobacter sp. | reverse complement strand
CGCGACGCGGGCGTCGACGTCGACGATCGACGGCCACAGCCACGCCAGCGCGTCGAGGTCGAGATCGTCGCCCACCCGCTCGTAGAGGGCGGTCGCCTTGGCGGTGTCACCTCGCCCGGCCTCGTTCCGAACGTACAGCGCGTACGAGCTGAGCGTGTTGCGCAGCGACTCGCTGTACGTGCCCGGGAAGTGCTCCTCGATCGACGCCAGGTGAGCAAGGGCCCGATCGAGCGTCTCCTGCGGCACCGCGTAGTCGGCCGCCTGCGCGAGCACGAGCGCATGAGTGGCCTGGATCGACTGGAACGGGATCGACTCCCGTCCCTTCTGGAACCACGGCCAGCCGCCGTTGTCGTTCTGGAGGGCGACGAGCCGGTCGATGTCGGCGCGCACGCGGACATCGAGCTGCTGTGGCTCGGGCAGGCCCTGCGCGTCGAAGGCCTCGAGGATGTCGCGCAGCGCGGCGACCGCCATGATGCGGGAGGCGAACCCGTCGGTCGAGTCGTACCGGTAGTCGACGAGGTAGAGCACCGCGTCGGTGAGCGCCTGCACCGCCGTGGACGACGTCCCCACCTCCAGACCGCCGAACTCGGGGAACACACCGGTCGGTGCCACGATCGGCTGGCCCACTGCAACGAGCCCGCCGTCGCCGTCGACGACGCCGTACGTGGCGAACGCCTCGGACGTGGCCGGGGTGTACACCGGCATCGACCCCGACGTCGCGTCGGTCAGCTCGCCGCTCACCGCCGCGACCCGGAAGCGCGCCGTGCCGACCTGATCGGTGGTGGACGGGAAGCGGACCTCGACACGGTCGTTGGCGGGCACCGTCACCCGTCGGCCGCTGGGTCCGGTGAGCTGGAGGTTGGAGGTCTGCACGGCGACGTCGACCTCGAGCGGCTCGTCGGTCTGGTTCTGCAGCACGACCGGGAGCTCGAACCGGTCGCCGAAGTTCAAGAACCGCGGCGCCGATGGGCGCACCATCAGCGGCAGCCGTGCCGTGATCGTCGACTCGCCCTTGCCGAAGTGGTCCGCACCGTCGATCGCGACCGCTATCACTCGGTAGCGGGTGAGCGTGTCGGGGAGGGGGACGGCGACGGTGACCGTACCGTCGGCGCCGGTCGTCTCCGAGGGGGCGTACACGGCGAGGGCGTCGAAGTTCGTACGCAGCTCGATCGGCGACCCGCTCCCGTCGAGCCCCTGATCTGCGTCCGCGGCCTCCTCGGAGGCCGGCTCCTCAGCCGCCGCATCGTCGCCGGCGCCGGCATCCGCGGTCGGAGCTGCGGCGCGGCCGGACTCGATCTCGCCCTCGACCAGGTCGGAGCGGGCGAGGATGATGCTCCTGCGGATGTAGGTCGCCATCAGGTTCGACCAGACGTCGGTGTAGAAGACGTCGAGCGGGTCGGCCAGCTCGTACCCCGTCAGCGAGAGCACGGCCTCGTCCACCACCACGACGGCGACGTCGGCACCCTCCACCGGCTCACCGTCGGCGTCGGCGACCGCCACCGTCACACTCGTCTCCTCCCCGGGCCGGAGTGCGCCGGCGGCGGGCGTGGCGCTGACGTCGAGGGCCCGCGTGAGCGGCGGGATCGCGAGCGAGACCTGGCCGGTGGCGTACGCCGTGCGTACCGGCAAGTCGGGGAGCGGGGTCCCGTCGTCGGCGATGCGATCGTCCGTGCCGACCATGTCGACCTGCACGGTCACGTTCGGGATCCAGGCGTCCTCGATCGGGATCTCGATGATCGCGCTCCCGTCGTCGGCCCTGAACGCCACGGTCGACACGATCTCGCCGCGCGCCACCGTGGCGATGCCGTGGGCGGGGGAGAACGGTGCCTGCACCAGCAGTTCGGCGGTGTCACCGGGCTGGTAGGTCTCGGCGTCGGGGACGATCGTCACCTGTTCCTGCTCGACGCCCCGGGTCGGGCGGCCTTCGCCGCCCGACACCCACTGCGTCAGCTCGGTGCGGTTGCGGTGACCGGTGTCGTCCTCGACCGTCGCCGTGATCCGGTACTGGCCGCCGACCTCGGTCGTGAACTCGCACCGCATCGTCCCGTCGGTCGCGTCGGCCGTCGACGTGATCGAGCAGGTCTGCTCGTCCGTGAGCTGCTCCGTCCACTCACCGCCCGACTGCACCCACTCGACGCGACCGGCGACGATCTCGACCGTGCTGCCGGCGACGATCTCACCGTCGACGTCGGCGACGACGGCGTCGACCCGGATCGGCGTGGAACGCTCGACGAACGGCCGGTCGGTGCGCAGGCCCACGTAGTACCGGGCTGCGTGTACGAGGAGGTCGGTGCGGGACGCCCATGCCTGCCGGTTCACGTCGAACACGGTCGCCTCGGCCGTGACCGTGTTCGGCAGGTCGACGGTCGGCCCGTCGAACTCGATCTGGAGGTAGTGCGTGCCGTTCCCGTCGGTGGTGCCCGGGAACTCCTCGTACGTGGTCTCGCCGAGCGGTCCGCAGTCGACGCAGATGCCGCTCTCGGCAGAGATGCCGCCGCGCCCCGCGACAACGTCCCCGAACCACCACCACGGCTGCCAGATGCCGAACGTGAAGTCGTCCCAGTTCGGCGGGCTGTACGAGGACTCGCGGGTCGTCACGAGCCAGTTCACATCGGCGTCGGGGAGCGGTCCGCCGGCGAAGTACTCGGCATCGACCGCGACGGTGGCCGGGTCGGCGGCGAAGTAGGGGGCGGGGGACTCGGCGCGCGCCGTCACCTCGAACTCGGGCCGGCGGAACTCCTGGATCTGGAACGAGTGGTTGCCGTCGGTCGATGTGTCGACGCCCAGCAGCGCGAGCTCAACCCACGCTTGGCCGAGGTTCGCCCCGTCGGGGATCTCGATGGAGAAGTTGAACCCGCCGAGCGCGTTGAGCTCGGTGGTACCAGATGCCAGCTCGACGCCCTGTGGGTCCCACACCTGGTAGGAGACGCCGGTCGCACCGTCCCACAGCGCGAGCTGCGCGTCGCGCGACCACGCGAAGTTGCGCACCCAGCCGGTGATCCGGGCGGTCTCCCCAGGGCGGTAGATGCCGCGGTCGTCGAAGACGTACCAGCGGTCCTCGTCGCCGCGCTCCTCGACCGTCCAGCCGTCCCACCAGTCGGACGGGAGGAAGGAGCGGCGATCCCCGTCGGTGGCCCACAGCCCGATGATCCCGGTGCCGCCGAGCTCGACCTCGGCGAGCCCGTCGGAGTCGGTGGTCGCCACCCTGCCGTCGCCGATCAGCTCGACCGGGATCCGGCCGACCGGCTCACCGGTCGTCAGGTCGGTCGTCCAGATCACGAGGTTGCGCCCGTCGAGGAAGGCGTCCACGCCGAGGGTGGTCTGCTGGATCCAGGCGACCGTCGGCCTGTTCCGCCAGTAGTCGTCGTCGCTCGGTCCGACGTCGAGCGTCGACTCGACCCGCACCACGATCTGGGAACGCGATTGCGCGAACGCGTCGGTCAGATCGATCGGGGTCTCGACGTAGCGGTCCTCCTCACCGCCGATCGCGATGATCTCGTCGAGCACGAGCGACCACGCCTCGGGTACCTCGGCATCCGAGTCGGAGTAGTGATCGTCGAGGTACTCGCGGAACTCCCGGACGTTCGCCGGAGAGACCGCCCATGCCCGCACCCGCACCTCGTCGTGGTTGATCGAGGTCACCGTGATGCTGGGGAACTCCGCTGTCGGGTCGGTCGTGATCCACTGCCGGTCGAGTCCCCGCAGTGCCGGCTTCGCCGGTCCGACATCGAACTGGACGGTCTCTCGTTCACCCAGCGTCTGGCCGAACACGTCCTGCAGGCGGCCGCTGAAGGTCACCTCGTAGGTGGTCCGGCCCTCGGTCGCCCCCGTGATCTCGACGAACGAGCCGTACACGTTGATGCCGAGCTGCTCGATCGCGGGTTCGATCGCGACGAGGTCGGCCGAGAACTCGGTCGGCTCGAGCGCGTTCGAGAACTCGATCGTGAACGGGGTACCCGGCGTGCAGCCGTCGCCCCAGTCACAGGTGGTGCGAACGATCTCGAGGTTGCCGAACGTCCGGGCGGTGAACGTCTCCGAGGTGTCGGCCGCGTTGGGCCCCTCGGCCGATGGGGTCCCCGGACCGATCCGGATGACGAGGTCGGTGTCGGGTGGAAGCGCGTCCGTGGGTCGGAAGGCGACAGCTCGCCCGGGCAGCGCCTGCTCGACCGCCCGTCGGGCGTTGGCGTCGGCGTCGATCTCGCTCTTGGCCGCGAGCCGGACCGGACGCACCTCGCCGCCGGCCTCGAGCTCGATCGTGTCGAGCACCGCCTGTGCGTCGACGCGCTGGTCGAACATGGCGACGAACACCGGGTTGAGCGGCAAGCTCTCGTCGTCGCCGACGAAGTCGGTCACGCTGACAGTCGGCGTCGTGAAGGTCCACGAGACGGTCTCGGGCAGCTCGGCGCCGTTGGCGGCGACGGTTCCCGCCGGTACCTCGACCACGTAGTCGGTCGACCCGGGCAGCCGGTCGAGGTCTCCCGGGACGACCTCGAACCGAAGCGTCCGAGTGCCGATCCAGCGCCAGCGACCCTCGACCGCCGGGGTGACGATCGCCGGTACGTCGGCCGCGTCCAGTTGTTCGAGCGTGGCCAGGGGAACCATCGGTTGATCGAAGGTGACGCTCAGGAACGGTGCGACGTCGACCGGGCCCTCCGGCTGATAGCGGAGTACCTGCAACGGGCCGGCGGCCGGATCGTCGGGCGCGTCGACCGGCGCCGGAGGGAAGACGCCCTCGATCGTCTCGCCGACGAGTGGCGGCAGCAGCGTCTGCGGTGGACGGTTGAACTCTTCGCGATCGGACTCCGGCACCGCCCAGGCGGGCAGCCGGTCGATCACGGCCTGGATCTCCTCGGGGGAGAGCTCGGTGCCCTCGACGACGGCGATCGGCGCGGCGGCGACCGTGGCCGCCTCCCCGTCGCTCAGCCGGATGCCGAGCGGTCGGGCATCGGTCGACTCGGACAAGCCCTCGACGGTGACGACGGGGTCCGGGTCGGTCGCGACGGTGGTCGAGGTCTCCTCGGCGGCGGGCTCACCGTCGTCGTCATCGTCGTCGTCCCCACCCCACCAACATCCGGAGAGGACGACGGCGCACGCGAGGACCGCTGCCGTGCCCCGCCGGATCGTCGTCTTCCCGCTCATGTCGCGCCCTCGCTTCTGTCGTGTCCCACACTAGGGACCGCTCGAGGGGTCTGACGTGCGTGATCCCGTCCCGGTTCCCGGAACGCGGGTCACGCAGCCCAGACGACGGGTGTCCACCGAAGGATGTCGACCGGATCGATCGGACCGGCGTCGCCGTCACCCACCTTCGACCCGATCACCTCGAATCGCGTGAGATGACCGGAGCCCGCCGCGACCCGCTCGACCGGCGTGTGCCTGAACTCGATCAGGTCGCCCTCGTAGGCGGGTCCGACGTGGTCGCAGCCGTCCCACGCCACGACGGTCGCGAGACCCGGCAACATGCGCGTGAGCGACCCCTGTGCCAGGCCCTGCACGTGTCCGCCGTAGACGAGCCGGCGACCGTTCGCCGTGAGCGTCACGTCGCGGTGCACCGCCGCCTGGTTGAAGGTGAGGCGCGCCAGCGGTGCCGCCAAGTCGATGTGGTCACGGAGCGGGTCGACCCGTACCTCGCCCTCGGGCCACTCGGTCACGAGCAGTCCCGACAGGTCCCAATCGGGCACCGACGAGACGAGATCGGCGAGCGGGCTCGGCTCGGACGGACCGGGGATGTCGTCGTTCGCGCCCGGCTGGTCGCCACCTCGGCCACGGATCAGGGCGCACCGCTCGTACTCGATCACCGGACCGTCGTCGCTCACCGTGGTGATGCCCAGCCACACCTTGCCGCGGAACTGGTCTCCCTTGGGCGCCGAGTCCTTCATGCCCAGCACCTTGGTCGTGGTGGTGAGCGTCTGACCGACCTCGACCGGGCGCAGCACCCGCACCGACCGGTAGTAGAGGTTCGCGATCGCCTGGCGGGTCGCCATCGTCGTCTGTCCGATCGAGTACTGCAGCACGAGCGCCGGGTTCGCGAGCTGGCGCTCGCTACCGCTCGCAGCTCGGTACTTGTTGGCGTCGGCGACGAGCTGGTGCTGGTCGCCGGTCACCGCGCGGTAGATCGCGTTGTCGGCCTCGGTGAGGGTGACGGAGGGGAGCGGCGGCAGGGTGGCGCCGACGCGGTAGTCCTCGTACATCGGGCCGAGCTTCGAGGTGTCGAACATGGTGCCCATGCTCGCGCCTCGGTTTCCCCGCGACCACATCCACCGACCGGATGTGAGGGTTCCGAGTTCTCATGGCCCCGAACCGACCACGGCGCTACGGTGGACCGCGTGACTGACGAGCAACGTCCCTACGGGGGCGGCGACAGCAATCCCGCGCTCAAGCGGGTCCGCATCCGCCACTTCCAGCGGGCCAAGGAGCACGGCATCAAGATCACCGGCCTGACGAGCTACGACTGCCTGTCGGCGTCGATCTTCGACGAGGCCGGGATCGACTTCCTGCTCGTGGGCGACTCGGCCGGCAACACGGTGTTCGGATACGACACGACACTGCCGGTGACGCTCGACGAGCTGATCCCATTGACCGCGGCGGTCGTTCGTGGTGCCAGCCGCGCGCTCGTCGTGGCCGACCTGCCGTTCGGGTCGTACGAGAACGGGCCCGACGAGGCGCTCGCGTCTGCGATCCGGTTCATGAAGGAGACCGGGGCACACGCGGTCAAGCTCGAAGGTGGGGTTCGGAGCGCGAAGCAGATCAAGCGGATCGTGCGCGCCGGCATCCCGGTCATGGCGCACATCGGCTTCACTCCGCAGAGCGAACACGGGCTCGGCGGTCACATCATCCAGGGCCGCGGCGAAGGCGCCATGCAACTGCTCGAGGATGCCCACGCCGTCGAGGACGCCGGTGCGTTCGCCGTCGTGCTCGAGATGGTGCCGTCCGAGGTGGCCGGGCAGGTGACCAAGGAGCTGGAGATCCCGACGATCTCGGTCGGGGCCGGCCCGCACTGCGACGGCCAGCTCCTCGTGTGGAGCGACTGGGCCGGCTTCACCCGCGGTCGCATCCCGCGGTTCGTGAAGCAGTACGCGCAGATCGGGGAGATCCTGCTCGAGGCGGCGCGCCAGTACCGCGAGGACGTCGAGTCCGGCGTGTACCCGGCGCCCGAGCACGAGTACAGCGAGTGACATTTCAGTTCGTGCCAGGCACCAACTGAAATGCAGGTCGTGCGGACGTTCAAGCCGCGGCGGCGACCGCTCACCCCCGAGCGGGCCGCGCTCATGGAGCGGCTCGCACCAGCGTGGTGTCTCGACGAGACCGGCGACACCGTCGACGTCGCAGCCACGTTCGGTCGTGTGGCACCGCTCGTTCTCGACATCGGGATCGGGTTGGGCGACAGCCTGACGGAGATGGCGCTCGCCGATCCTGACACCGACCTCATCGGGTGCGACGTCCACACGCCCGGGATCGCCTCGACGCTGGCCCGGATCGAGTCGATGGGTCTCACCAACGTGCGGCTCGTCCACGGCGACGCGCTCGTGTTCCTCGACCGGATCGGTCCCGGGACGCTCGCCGGGATCCGGATCTACTTCCCCGACCCGTGGCCGAAGGCACGCCACCGCCACCGCCGCATGACGAGCGAGCACAACGTCGATCGGTTCGCGCGGCTGCTCGCGCCTGGTGGGTTCCTGCACGTCGCGACCGACATCGACGACTACGCGCTGCAGACCGAGCGCATCTGCGACGCGAACGACGCGCTCGAGGGCGGCATCGTCGACCGCCCGGCCTGGCGCCCCGTGACCCGCTACGAGCGCAAGGGTCTCGCCTCCGCCCACGCGATCACCGACCTGCTCTACCGCGTGTCGATGGTCGGAAAGGAACGGATGATGACCTCGGGCTCGGACGCGAGGGGCCACATCGAGCCGACCGCCTTGACGACGCCTGAACGTGATGGATCACGCTGAGTGGCTACTCTGTGACGCTCAGTCCGATGGAACGGCCCAAACGGCGGCAAAACGCGAAGACCTTCGGTTCGCCCTTGCGGCACGCGGAGTGAACGACTAGACCTCGCTCCTGGCGTCGTGGTGGAACGAACGCCGCTCGATGGAGGACGGAACATGAGACACGATTCCCAGTGGCGAGTACTCGCAGCCGGGCTGGCGGCCACCGCGGCGGTCGTCACGCTGTCGAGCGACCTGAGTGCACAGGAGAACCCGGAGCCGGTCGCGATCCTCGAGGGCTACATCGCGTTCGAGGTCGGCCCGACGGGCCCGCGCATCGCCCAGTACGACGCCGCGGACCGGCTGGTGCCCGGCACTGCTGTCGACCTTTCGCTCGCCGGCTGCCGCGTGCAGAACCGCGCTGCGCTGGCGACGCTGCTCGACATCACGACGTCACCGCACGATCCCGACATGTTCCTCGTCGACAACGGGCTGGGCTTCCGCACGACCAGCGGGAACTGCGCCAAGAGCAACGGTCGCGTCTCCCACGGTGAGACGCTGGTGATCGCGGTGCGTCCCGGACTGGAGTTCGTCCGTGCCGAGTTGAACATCGAGGGCAAGTTCAGCGCCGATCTGCTCTACGCCGTCGGGGACGCACCCGTCGCCGTCGGCGCACTGGACGGGTTCGCCGACCTGCAGAGCGACACCGGCGACAACGGGCCCGACTCGGGCACGAGCGACAACACGATCGTCTCGATCGCTCCGGACGAACCGTTCACCACGATCACGCTCTCCCCGACGTCGAGCGACGGGCGCGGCCAGATCTCGCTCGAGAACGGCGGTGACAGTGCCACGCCCGACAGTCGGGAGTCCCGCTTCTACCTCGGCCGCACCTACGACTTCGGCGTCGACTGCGACGGTCCCCCGGTCGTCGTGGACGGGGCGGACGGAACGACGATCGAGCGCGTCACGTTCCTGCGGGGCCTGAACAAGGACGGCACCTGCGAACCGATCGGACTCGACATCGACTTCGAGCTCACGTCCGAGAACGGTGAGCCCCGCGATGTCGTGTCCATCGATCCGTCGCTCGTCTCGGTGCTCGGCAACGACCAGGACCTCCGAGCTCGCGTCGCGATCACGTGGGTGGTCCCGCGCCGTGACGCCGGCGCGCTGCGCTCGGCCGACGACGTCAACCTCGAGCTCGACCGACAGATCGAGTATCCCGGCTTCGCCCCGCAACCGTTGAGCTACTGCGCATCGGCCGATCCGGTCGTCGGCGCGGTCGACCCCGACCTCATGGTCGTCGCCGACTACGACGTCGTGTCACCGGACGATCAACCCGCCGAGCCGGCCTGGTGCCTGCTGTCCGACGAGCGGGTGCTCGAGGGCGACACGATCGTGCAGACGATCATCCTCGACGTGGGCGGCGACCCGAAGTTCTTCTGACGACGGGGCGTCAGGCGTCGATCACACCGAGCCGTCGGGCGAGGCGCCGAGCCTCTCCCAACGGGTCATCGGTCCCGAGGAGCTCTGGGTCGATCGGCACCGATCGTGCCGCCAGCGCGAGCAGCCGCGAGAGATCGAACTCGAGGGTGCGCTGGCGGGCCACGGCCACGCCGTCGACGATCCGGGCGACCGCGGCGTCGACACGACCCATCGCGAGCAGGGCGCTGGCTTCCACGAGGGAGTGCGCGGCCTCGAAGATCGACACGTCGTCCGCGGACGCTCGCCGGGTTCGCTCGATGAGCTCCAGTGCCTCGGCCGGCCGGCCGGCCGCCACGAGACACCCGCCGAGATGGAGCGCCGACTCGTACGCCGATGCCGAGCTGCCCATCCGGGCGTTGTCGTCGACGCAGGCACGCAGCAGGCGCTCGGCCGGCTCCAGCGCACCGCGGGCCACGAGCAGCCGACCGAGGTGCATCTCGGCGAACGTGGCACCCCAGAGGTGCTTCGACACACGCAACACGCGCGCCGCGTCGCGCAGCAGCGGCTCCGCCTCGGCGAGGCGCCCCTGGTTCACCAGCACCTCGCCGGTGTTGGCAATGGTGAGGGCCGCGTCAGTGACGTTCCCGGTGCGGCGACATGCCTCCTCGCAGCGGGCGTACCACGCGAGGGTCTCGTCCCATTCCCCGCGGAAGTAGGTGTAGCCACCGAGGTTGTTCGCCATGTGCGCTTGGCCGGCGAGGTCGCCGACCTCCTCGAACAGCTCGAGCGCACGACGGGTGTGCTCCATGCTGTCCCCACGGCCGAGCACCAGCCCTGCCCAGGCCATGACGCCATGGGCACGTGCCAGCGCCGATCGGTCGCCGCAGCGCTCGGCCTCAGCGGCCGCCGCCTCGGCGAGGCGGAGCGCATCGGCGGCTCGCTCCTGTCGCTGTCGGACGACCGCGGCGAACGACGCCGCTCGCGACCGAGCCGAGCTGGCATCGGCGTCGCTGCGCTCCGCGAGGCGCCTTCGCACGATGGTGGCCTCCCGGAGAGCGGCGGAGAACGATCCCGCTCGCTCACGCACACGGGCGCGCCGCAGCCTCAGCTCGGCCTGGGCGACGGGATCGGCATCGAAGCGGGCGGCTTGCCGGTATGCGTCGAGCGCTCCCTCGAGCAAGCCCGCTTGATCGCGGGCGTCGCCGAGGCGGATCCACAGCTGACGCAGCTCCTGATCGGGCACCGGGGCGAGGCGGCGCGCTGCGCCCAGCGCCCGCTCGAGATGCCTGATCGCCTCGGAGGTGGCGTGGCTGCGCTCTGCACGCTCCGCCGCCACGGTCGCGTACTCGAACGCCCGGCCGTGATCGCCGCCTTCGGCGAAGTGCAGCGCGAGCATGGCGGCGTCGACGCCACGGTCGGGTGAGATGCGCTCCACCGAGTCGCCGGCCTCGAGGTGCAGCCGCGCCCGGAGCCGGTAGCCGAGACCGTCGTAGGTGACGTCACGGATGAGACCGTTCCGGAAGCGCCAGCGATCCGCACCGTCCGCTTCGAGGAACGCTGCGAGGCGTTCGATGGTGACCTCGTCGACGTGGATGTGCTCGGCGCGCAGCACCTCGGACAGCACCGCCCGCCGGAAGCTGCGGCCGAGCACCGACGCGTACGACAGCACGCGCTTGGCATGGGGGTCGAGCGCGTCGACCTGCGCCGCCATCGCGCCTTGCAGCGACGACGGCACCGAGTCCAACGAGCCGAGCTCGGCGACGGCGCGGAGCAGCTCCTCGACGAACAGCGGGTTGCCGCCCGACCGACGCACGATCTGGTCGACCTCGTGCGGCCGGAGCGGTGCGGCGTCGGTGGCGGCGAAGGTGAGCTCGCGGATCGTGGCATCGTCGAGGGGGCCGAGCTCGAGCTGCACGGCATCGGCCGGGTCGACCCCGCCCGGCTCGCCGCGACGTGTCACGACCACGGCCCACGGGCGGACGGTGGCGGCGGTGACGAGCCGCTCGACGAGCTGCACCGAGGCGTCGTCGGCCCAGTGGCCGTCCTCGACGGTGATCACGAGCGGACCGGCGAAGCGGGCATCGAGGAGGTCGATCACCACGTCCGCGGTGCGGGCGGGGCGGTAGCGAGGCAGGATCGCCTGGACGGCGGGCGACGGATCGATGTCCACGTGGGCGACGTCGCCGACGAGCGCGAGGAGCGGGAGGAGTGAGGGCGCCAGCCGGTCGACCGCGTCCCGCAGCGCCGATGCCATCGCCGGCTGGGGAGCGCGTTGCACGCCGAGCATCGAGCGGACCGGATCGCGGAACATCCGGTACGCGCTCGTCGCACCGTACGGTTCCGCTCGCACGGCGACGACCGCCACGTCGTCCACCCCACGCATCGCCTCGCGCACCAGTCGAGACTTGCCGACGCCGACGGCACCGGTCACGACCACGCACCCACCCGCTCCGTCCCGGGCTCGCACGAGCTCGCTCCGCAGGCGGGTCACCTCGTCGTCGCGGCCGAGGAACGGAACGTCGTCGCGCTGAGCGTCGGGGGCGCGTTGACCGAGCTCGTCACCGACCTCGTAGAGGATCTGTGGCTGCGTCTTGCCCTTGAACTCGAACGGGCCGACGGGCGTCGACTCGTAGCGTGTGCGCGCGTGCTCGAGCACCGCGGGGTGGACGTACACCGAGCCCTGCGGCGCCTTGCCACAGATCCGGGCCGCGGTGTTCGTCGTGTCGCCCATCGCCGAGTACGCGGAGCGCCGAGGTGTACCGATCTCGGCTGCGAACACATGGCCGCGGTTGATGCCGATCTGCAGCGGCAACGGTGGCCGGGAATCGACGATCGCCCGGGCGGCCCGCAGCATTCTCCCCTCGTCGTCCTCGCTCGTGACCGGCACACCGGCGCTGCAGAACAGCTTCCCGGCGTCGGCGTCACAGTCGACGCACAACAGCGCGATGTCCTCGGCATCGAACGCCCGCTGCGCGATGCGGAGCGTCTCGTGGAGTCGGGCGGCGAGCTCGTCGGGACCTTCGGTGGCGAGTACCTCGTCGATGCCCGAGAAACGCATGAACGACAACGTCGCGACACGGTGAGCAGGGTCGGGCCGGGCGCCGTCGACGACGCTCCTCAGCACCGCCGGCACGAGCCGCTCGGCGGCGGCGCGATCGGTGGAGCGGGTCCTCGTGCGGGCGTGGGGCTCCACGGAGGCGGTGCGCCATCGCAACAGTCGGACACCGTCCTCGCGCCGTCTGGTCGCTCGTGCCGGCAGCAGCGCCGCCGTGGCTGCGCTGACCACGATCTCGCCCGCCGACGCCGAGTTCTCGCACAGGATCACCTCGGTCGTACCCGGGCCGGCGACCACGAGCTCGCGGTGCGGCTCGCCGACGAGGAACAGGTGGAACTCACCCGAGTGGACGCCGATCGAGACGGACAGCGAGAGGCGCCCGACCGAGGTGACGGTGTCGGACGCTCGACGTAGCTCGCTCCGCATCGCGACCGCGGTCGAACAGGCCTGGTCGACGTGATCCTCGCCGTCGAACAGGAAGAGGAGCGCGTCACCGCCGAACTTGAGCATCTGGCCGCCTCGCGAGTCGGCCGTGTCGAGCATCGCCCCGAAGACTCGGGTCAGCGTCTCGACCAGCTCCTCGGCCCCGATCCGGCCGCGCATCGCCAGCCGCTCCGAGAGTGCCGTGAACCCGGAGATGTCCGCGAACACCATCGAGCCGGTCACCAGCCTCCAGCGATCGTGTGGCGTGTCGGCGACCCACTCGAGGGCGATCCGGGGT
>DATHUU010000218.1:0-4584 GCA_035461925.1 Ilumatobacter sp. | reverse complement strand
CCGAGGGTGCCACGCGATAGATCAGCTTCGGCCGGCCGCGGCCGCTCGCCGGTGCCGTCGACCCCACGACGAGGTCGGCGTCGACCAGCTTGGCGAGGTGTTGGCGGATCGCGTTGTGATGGAACCCGAAGTGGTCCGTGAGCTCCGTCACGTCGACGGCGTCGCCGGCATCGACGATGTAGCGGAAGATGGCGTGGCGAGTCGGATCCCCGAGTGCCTTCGCCTGCTGCTGGAGCGTGCTCATCGCGCCGGCCCCGTTCCGATCTGTCGACGCACGGTCACGACACCGACATTACGCCGTCGGACGCTAGAAGAATGCCAATGTCGTCGAAGACCGGCGTGGGCCCGAGTGGCCCGACATCGGTCCGCGCCTCACCTCGTCGTGGCGAGGATCTCGGCGACGTCCTCGTCGGTCGTGGTCGGGTTGACGAAGCAGAACCGCAGGACGGTCTCACCGTCGTGCACGGTCGGCACCACGAAGGCGGTCCCCTCGGCGAGCACCCGATCGGACCATGCCTGGTAGTCCTCGGGAGTCCAGCCGAGCCGCCGGAACACCACGACCGACAGCTCGGGATCGAGGACCAACTCGAGGTGGTCGGTGGCGCGGATCATCCGGGCGGCTGACCGCGCCAGCTCCAGGCCGCGCGTGACCGCGGCGTCGTACGCGTCGACACCGTGTGCCACCAGCGAGAACCACAGTGGGAGCCCACGAACGCGCCGCGTCATGTGGATCGCGAAGTCCGACGGGTTCCACTCGGCGGTGGCGTCGAGGGTCTCGAGGTACTCGGCGTGCTGTGTCAGCGCGGCGCCGGCGAGCGCCGGCTCGCGATACACGATCGCGGCGCAGTCGAACGGGGCGAACAGCCACTTGTGCGGGTCGACGACGAAGGAGTCGGCGAGCTCGATCCCGTCGAACAACGGGCGACCGACCGTCGAGACCAGCGCTGCCCCGCCGTAGGCGGCATCGACGTGGCACCAGGCGTCGAGCTCGTTCGCGACCCGACCGGCACCGGCGAGATCGTCGACGATGCCGGTGTTGGTCGCACCTGCGGTGGCGACGATCGCCATCACGTCGACACCGTCGGCCCGCACCCGCTCGACCGTCGCGCGCAGGCGGTCCTCGGTCAACCGGCCGCGCTCGTCGGGGCCGACGCTGATGATCGGCACGTCGATCACCATCGCAGCGAGGCGGATCGACGAATGGGCACTCGTGGCGCAGACGATCGCGACGGGACGGTCGCGGCCGTGCGTCCGACGCCACGTCTCCCGCGCCGTCGTGAGCGCAGCGAGGTTGCCGGCGGTCCCTCCGCTCACGAACACCCCGCCGGCCCCGTCGGGGAAGCCGGCCAGCCCGGCGAGCCATCGCAAGGTCTCGTTCTCGGCGTGGATGGCACCGGCTCCCTCGATCCACCAGTCGCCGTAGATCGACGACGCCGACACGACGAGATCGAAGAGCGTGGACGCGTCGCTCGGCGCATTGGGCACGAACGCGAGATAGCGGGGGTGGTCGCTCGAGACGCAGGCCGGCGCGAGCACGTCACGGAAGAGTGCGAACGCCGCGTCGTAGCCGAGCCCGTCGGCCGTGATCATCTCACCGACCGCTGCGGCGACGGCCGCTCGGAGCTCGGCGGCCGAACGCGGCCCGTCGAGCGGCGGCGGCGACATCCGGATCCGGTCGAGGACGTACTCGAACGTGCGGTGCGCCATCAGCTCCGTCGGCGGATCGAACTGGTGCAGTGGTGAGCGATCGGACACGCTGGCCTCCGGGTGGGACGTCGCTCCCACCGTAGCCAGCACTCGATCAGCGCACGGCTTCGGTGACCGGCTCGGATTCGTCGTGCCCGATCGGTTCGTCGCGGGCGCTCGCCCGACGCCAACGCGTCCAACCGAACGCGGCCACGATGACCGTCAGCCCGCCCGCCAGGTACCAGCCGTAGTTGTCGGTGGTCGGCATGCGGTTGACGAGCCACGTCTGGATCTCGGTCGCGGCGTCGACGATGGGGTCCTCTGCGGGCCCGTCGAAGTGGAACAGTCGCAACTCGTACCAGCCGTAGTAGGCGACGTACGCCCCGGCGACGAGGAGCAGCACACCGGCGATCATGTTCATCTTGGGCAGGAGCGACCGGAAGCGGGCCACCACGCCCGAACGTGCCAGGGCGACGGCGACGGTGAGGACCGTGACGACGACCCCCATCCCGATCCCGTAGACCACGAACGTGACGACCCGCGAGACGAAGCTGCCCTCGTTGGCCGCAGCCGACGTGACGAGCAGGAAGTTCGGGATCGCACACGACAGCGAGGCGACGGCGTACGACACACCGAACAGGTACATGCCGAGCAACGTGCCGTCGGCACCACCCCGGTTGAGCTTGGGGATCTTGACGACGAGCTCGTGGCCGGTCACGAGCCAGACGCCGAGACCGACGAGGACGATGCCGAACACCATCGTGAACCAGGGCGCGTACTGCTGGATCTCACCGAGCACCGGGCTGAGCACGATGCCGAACAATCCGAACACCGTGACGAAGCCGGCGGTGAGCACGAGCGAGACGCCGAGCGCCCGACTGACCGCCGCGACCCGGTTGCCGTCCTCCTTCATCCCGATGAACGCGGACAGGTAGGCCGGGAGGAGCGCGAACCCGCACGGGTTGACCGTCGCCGCCATACCAGCGGTGAGCGCGAGGGCGAAGGGACCGTTCAGCACGACGAGGCACACGGTAGGGGCTCGAACCGGTCCTCCACATCGTGGGGCCGCGAAACAAAGGCGGAACGTCGGACCGCCCGTGCCGGAATGTCGAGGGTGCCTGAATGTTTCGGTTGTGTGACGACGGGTACTCGCCGGGCCGTCGTCACACACGTGGCGCCTGACGAAAGGAACCGTGAACATGCGTACCACCCGCCGCTCCACCGCACTGCTCGCCACCGGCGTCCTCGCCATCGCCGGCGTGACCGCCGCGTGCGAAGACGACGGCGACGGCGTCGACGACGACGTCGAACGAGAGGTCGAGGAGGACATCGACGACGGCGTCGACGACGTCGAGGACGGCGTCGACGAGATCGAGGACGAGCTCGACGGCGACCCGGACCCCGAAGACTGAACCGGTTGACAGACCGAACCGGTCGACCTCAGCCTGATCGTCTCACCCGGCCATCGCCCGCACCATCGCCTCCAGCACACTCGGGCTGGTGGCGAGGTTGAGTCGGACGTGGCCCCGCCCCGCTGGCCCGAACTGGGTCCCGGGGCTGAGCTCCACACCCCGCTCGCGGAACACGTCCGCCGGCTCGGCACCGAGGCCCAACACTCGGCAGTCGAGCCAGGCCAGGTACGTGGCCGCGGGCGGGGTGTAGCGAGTCCCGGGCAGGTGCTCGTCGAGCAACCCTCCGAGCGACCGCCGGTTCTCGTCGACGACCCCGAGCACGGCGTCGAGCCAGCTGTCACCGTCCGTCCACGCCGCCACGGTCGCCGTCACCGCCATGAGGTTCGGCGCGCCGAGGTAGTGACCCGGGAGGGCATCGAGCGCTCGCTGCAGCCAGGCATGCCCGGTGTGCATCACGGCCCACCGCAGGCCGGCGAGGTTGAACGCCTTGGACGACGACGTCACGGTCACCGTTCGCGCCGACACCTCGGCGCCGAGCGACTCGAACGGCACGTGGCCGTGCCCCGGCATCACGAGGTCGGCGTGGATCTCGTCCGAGACCACCATCAGATCGTGCTTGGCCGCCAGCTCGGCGATCCGCTCCAGCTCCGGACGCTCGAACACGTGGCCGAGCGGGTTCTGCGGGTGGCAGAGGATCCACACCCGTGCCCCGTCGTCCGTCAGCTCGTCGTCGAGCCGGTCGTAGTCGAACGACCGAGCCTCGTCGTCGAAGTGGACCGCCACGAGCCGGCGACCCATGTCGTCGATCGTCGCGAGGAACGGGAAGTACGCCGGCAGGTGGAGCACGACGCCGTCGCCCGGCTCGGAGCAGTGCAGGACGGCGGCACGCACCCCTTGCAGCACATCGACCAGGTCGCGGACGCGGTCCGGATCACAGTCCCACGCGAAGCGGTCCGCCATCCGCTGGGGAAACAGCTTCGCCGCCGGTGACAACGCGTACGGGCCGCCCCAGTTGGGGTAGCCGAGCTCGCTGCGGTCGACCACCTCACGGAGCGCATCGGTGATGGCGGGTGCGGCGGGGAAGTCCATGTCGGCCACCCACGCGGCGAACCGGGCCGGGTGCGCTTGCCACTTGGCGCCCTCGCGCCGGCGGAGCACCTCGACGTCGAGGGAGCGGAGGCCGAAGGGATCGTCGATCGCGCGCACGGCCCGATCATGTCAGCTGGTGCCCGCCGGCGTCCGCGACGAACCGTGACCCCCTCCATCGTGGCTGTCACACCCGATCCGTAGGGTGGCGGGCACCGACTTCCCTCGCATCCCGCACCCCTTGCGGAGGTCCGACATGTCCCCCATCCCACGCCGTGCGACCCGGTTGCCGCGCGCCGGAATCGACCCGATCGACGGCGAGGCGACGGCGCTGGCCGTCGTCCGGACGGCGGCCGCCTGGCCCTTGCGATACGAGACGATCGTCGTCCTGCTCGACGAG
>DATHUU010000217.1:0-5527 GCA_035461925.1 Ilumatobacter sp. | reverse complement strand
ACGCCGATGACCGACCGGCCGGTGACACGTTCGATGGACGCGATCGTCGCCGAGCTGGAAGCCGCGCTGACGCCCGATCGCGTGAAGCACGGAGCGGCCTACCTCTCCCTGTACCGCCGTGATGCCTCGAGCATGGAGGGGACGACGGCGGTCGTCTGCCTGCCGACGACCACCGAGGAGGTGCAGGCGTGCGTGCGGGTGGCGAACCGGCACGGCGTCCCGTTCGTGGCGCGAGGCTCGGGGACCGGGCTGGCAGGTGGTGCCGTGCCGATCGACGGCTCGATCGTCATCGCACTGTCGAAGATGGACGCGATCGTTGCGGTCGACGAGGTCAACCGCGTCGCGTGGGTGCAACCCGGCGTGCTCAACCTCGATCTCTCCAACCGGCTCGCCCACCTCGGGCTGCACTTCGCACCCGACCCCAGCAGCCAGCAGACCTGCTCGATCGGCGGGAACGTCGCGAACAACTCCGGTGGGCCGCACTGTCTCGCCGAGGGGGTGACCAACGCCCACGTCCTCGGGGTGACGGTCGTCCTGCCCGACGGCTCGGTCGCCGTGCTCGGCGGCGACGAACCCGAACCCCCCGGCTACGACCTGCGCGGGGTGTTCGTCGGCAGTGAAGGCATGCTCGGCATCGCGACCGAGGTCTGCGTCAAGCTGACGCAGAACTATCCGGCCGTGCGAACGATGCTCATGGACTTCGACCGGGTCGAGGACGGCGCTGCGACGGTGAGCAGCATCATCGCGGCCGGGATCGTGCCGGCGGCGATCGAGATGATGGACCAGCTCTGTCTCGAGGCGGTCGAGGCGTACATCCATGCCGGGCTGCCGGTCGGATCGGCCGCGGCGCTCCTCGTCGAGGTGGTCGGCCTCCCCAACGAGCTCGCCAACCAGGTCGACCTGGTCGTGGCGATCGCAGAAGAGCACGCGGTGAAGACGGTGCGGGTCGCCCAGGACGAGGCGGAGCGCGCGTTGCTGTGGAAGGGACGCAAGTCGGCGTTCGGTGCGATCGCGAACATCCAACCCGACTACTACCTGCACGACACGGTGGTACCGAGGTCTCGGCTGCCCGAAGTGCTCGCCCAGATCTACGAGATCGCGGCACGTCACGAGATCCAAGTGCTGAACGTCTTCCACGCCGGGGACGGGAACCTGCACCCGCTGCTGGTGTACGACGCACGCGTGCCTGGCACGGTCGAGCGAGTCCACGCCGCCGGCCGGGAGATCGTCGAGGCGTCGGTCGCGGCGGGAGGTGTGCTCAGCGGGGAGCACGGCATCGGGCTCGAGAAGCGGGACTACATGGGGCTGATGTTCAGCGACGTCGATCTCGCCGCCCAGAACGCCCTGCGGTGTGCGTTCGATCCGGAGATGCTGGCCAACCCGGGCAAGGTGTTGCCGAGCCCTGCGACGTGTGCGGAGATCAACCACGTGCGCCTGCCGGAGGGTGCGTGGATCTGACCGAGTTCGCCGAGGAGATCGGTGCCGACGGCCCGGTCACGATCGCCGGGCTGGCGACGCGCGGCGGCCCGGTCGACGGCGTGCGTCCGGTGATGGCACCCGTCGGCATCGACCGGTTCACGCCCGACGAGATGACGGTCGAGTGCGGAGCAGGCACGCCCATGGAGGATCTCGTCGGCGAACTGGCGGCGTTCGGACAGACCGTCGCGATCCCACCGTCGGGCACCGTCGGCGGAGCGTTGGTGGTCGGGAGGTCCAGCATCCGACGACTCGGGTACGGTCCGGTCCGCGACACCCTCCTGCAGGCCCGCTACGTCGACGCTGCTGGTCGGATCGTCAAGGCCGGTGGCCCGACGGTGAAGAACGTCAGCGGGTTCGACCTCTGCCGTCTGCTGGTCGGGTCCCGTGGGACGCTCGGGTTCCTCGGCGAGGTGATCCTGCGGACCCGCCCGATCGCGGCCTACGAGCAGTGGTTCACGTCCGACACCGATCCCGATGTGCTGCTGCGCGAGCTGTACCGGCCGCTCTCCATCCTCTGGGACGGTGAGCAGTCATGGGTGCTCCTCGCGGGGCACCCCGACGACGTCGGCGGGCAGGCCACCGCCAACGGGCTCGTGGCCGGGGATCCTCCCGCCACCATGCCGACCGGGGGGCGCTGGTCGATCTCGCCCCGCCAGATCCGGTCGCTGGTCGGTTCCGGCCGGTTCGTCGCCGAGGTGGGCGTCGGGATCGTGCACCACGAGCACCCGGCACCCGTCCGGCCGGTCGATCCGGCCGTTGCCGAGCTGCACCGTCGGATCAAGGCGCGGTTCGATCCGACCGGGCGGCTCAACCCCGGCGTCGACGTGCTCGCTGCATGAACACCGACCGCCCGTTCGTCGATCGTCCCGTCGCCGATCGCGCCGCGGCGGCGCGGGTGGCCGAGCGACAGGCCGTCCGATGGGGGCTCGGTGAACCGAGGCTGCTCCGACACGGGATGAACTCGCTCTACGTGGCGGACGGCGTCGTGCTGCGGGTCGGTGCGGCCACGGCTCCCGCCGCGGCGTCGCACGCGCTCGTCCACTGGCTGCTCGACGCCGGCGTGCCGACGGTCCCACCCGTCGACGGGCTGACGGCCGACGTCGACGGGTTGGCGGTCACCGGATGGCGGCTCGTGCGCGAGACCCGGCGTCCCATCGACTGGCGGACGATCGGTGAGGCGGTGAGGCGGGTGCACGCCCTCGAGCTCGGTGCGGCGCCGGTCGCGTACCCGATCCCCGAGCCGGCGGTGTTCCCGTGGTGGGACTTCGACACCCTGCTCGCGGATGTCGCGGCAGCGGACGTCGCGGACCAGCTCGACGCTCGCGCGCTGGCCGGTTTGAGGTCGGTGATCGAACGTCACCGGGGGTGGGAGGAGCTCGTGCGTCAGGATGCGGTGCTGTGTCACGGCGACGTCCACCCCGGGAACGTGCTCATGTCGGGGGCGGGTGCGCTCCTCATCGACTGGGACCTGATGTGCGTGGCACACCCGGCCTGGGACCACGCCATGCTCACGACCTATGCGGACCGCTGGGGCGGGGACCCGGGTGCGTACCCCGCCTTCGCGGAGGGGTACGGCGCGTCGTTCGCGGACGACCCCCTCGCCCGGGCACTCGGTGAGCTCCGCAACGTCGCCGCCACGTTGATGCGCGTGCGGGCCGGACGCCACGACCCCACCGCGAAGGCGGAGGCGGATCACCGGCTCGCCTACTGGCGCGGCGACACCGTCGCACCGTGGCGGGCGCAATGAGGCCGCGCGACCGGTCAGATCAGAGCAGCTTGCGCAGCAGCTTCGCCTTCAGCCCGCCGTAGGGAGGGTAGGCGATGCCGGGGTCCGGTCGTGTGCGTCGGTGCAGGACCGGCTTGGCGTGCGAGAAGACGTCGAAACCGTGCTCGCCGTGGTAGCCGCCCATGCCGCTCTCGCCGACACCTCCGAACGGGAGATCCGCGACGGCGAGGTGGAGGAGGGTGTGGTTGACGGTCACGCCACCGGACGACGTGTGCCCGATCACCTTCTCGGTGACGGCGTCCCGCTCGGTGAACACGTACAGCGCGAGCGGCTTCGGGCGGAAGTTGACGAACTCGATCGCAGCGTCGATGGACGGCACCGGGATCACCGGCAGGATCGGTCCGAAGATCTCCTCGCTCATCAGCGGGCCGTCGGTGTCGACGTCGGTGACGACGGTCGGGGCGAGGTAGCGCTCGCTGCGATCGGACCGACCGCCGATCGCGACCGTCCCACCGTCGGCGTCGAGCAGACCCGTGAGGCGGTCGAAGTGGCGGTCCGAGACGATCCGCCCGTAGTCGTCGGAGCTCATCGGATCCTCGCCGTAGAACTCGTCGATCGCGTGGCCGAGCGCGGTGAGGAGCGGTGAGATGACGGACTCCTCGACGAGCACGTAGTCGGGTGCGACGCACGTCTGACCCGCGTTGACCCACTTGCCCCACGCGATCCGGCGGGCAGCGACGTCGAGACGAGCATCGGCGGCGACGATGGCGGGGCTCTTGCCACCGAGCTCGAGGGTGACCGGCGTCAGGTGCTCCGCGGCGGCCCGCATCACGACCCTCCCGACGGTGCCGTTGCCGGTGTAGAAGACGTGGTCGAACCGCTCCTCGAGCAGCCGGGTCGTCTCGGGGACACCTCCGGTCACCACCTGCACCGCGCGGCCGTCGAGGTAGTCGGGGAGCAGGCGCTCGACGACCGCCGCCGTCGCCGGTGCGATCTCCGACGGCTTCAGGATCGCCGTGTTGCCGGCCGCGAGCGCCGGCACCAGGGGCGCGAGCAGGAGCTGGAGCGGGTAGTTCCACGGGGCGATGATCAGCACCGTGCCGAGCGGCTCCTGCACGATCTCGGCGGCGCCCGGCTTGAGGTGGAACGGCAGCTTCGTCTTCCGGGGCTTCGTCCACCTGCGGATCTCGCCGAGCGCGAGATCGATCTCCTTGATCGTGAACCCGATCTCGGTGCTGTACGCCTCGAACGACGACTTCCCGAGGTCGCTGTGCAGCGCCGACGTGAGATCGTCCTCGCGCTCGACCAGGAACCGACGGAGCTGGCGGAGCTGTGTCTCGCGGTCGCCGATCGCCCGGACGACGCCGTCGGCGTACCCTCGGCGGACCCGGTCCAGTTGCTCGGCGATGTGGGGGAACTCGCTGCTCATGGCCTCACCCTACGGGCGCGGCCCGCCTCGCGCCGTACGATGTGGGAGCCATGGGCTTGCAGCTGGACGCAGACGAACTGAACACGTGTGTGGCCTGCGGTCTGTGCCTGCCACATTGCCCGACGTACCGCGTGACGGGGGAGGAGGCGCTGTCGCCGCGAGGTCGCATCGACGCGATGCGCAACGTCCAGTGGCGTGGCGCGCCGGTCGACGACGACTTCGTGACGTTCATGGCGACCTGCGTGCAATGTCGCGGGTGCG
This sequence comes from Ilumatobacter sp., assembly GCA_035461925.1. Lineage (GTDB taxonomy): Bacteria > Actinomycetota > Acidimicrobiia > Acidimicrobiales > Ilumatobacteraceae > Ilumatobacter. The sequence continues at coordinate 632 of DATHUU010000217.1, read as the reverse complement.
AGCCGGCGTGCCCGAGCCAGGTGCCGTACGGACGTCTGATCGAGGGCACGCGCGAGCAGCTCGCGGTCGAAGGCCGGCTCACCCCGTGGTGGCAGCGGCTCGGGTTCTCGGTGCTCCCGAAGCACCGCCTGCTGCTGGCCGGTTCGACGATGCTGGCCGTCGCCCAACGGGCGCGGCTCGTCCCGAAGCGGTTCGGGCTCGCGGCGGTGCCGTTGCGGCGCGGCCCGGCAGTGCGACCGACCGGCTCGCCGAGCGATGCCGACGCATGGCTGTTCACCGGGTGCGTGATGGACGCGTGGATGCGCGACACCCACCGTTCGACGGCGAAGGTGCTCGACGCGCTGGGCGTGCGGTTCGCCGTGCCGGGTGAGGGGGGAGGGTGCTGCGGCGCCTTGCACACCCACGCCGGCCTGCACGCCGATGCGCAACGGTTGGCGAGACGGGTGATGGCGTCGATGCCGGGGGACGCGCCGGTCCTCGTCAACTCGGCCGGCTGTGGTGCGGCGCTGAAGGAGTACGGGCGGCTCGTGGACACCGACGAGGCCCGTCGGTTCGCCACGCGGGTGTTCGACGTCCACGAGTGGATCGCCGGCCGGCTCGACGACCTGCCCGTCCTGCGTCGACGCGAGCCG
>DATHUU010000216.1:0-5333 GCA_035461925.1 Ilumatobacter sp. | reverse complement strand
CCGAGCACCACCTCGTAGCGCCCGGGCGCGATCCGCTCGAGCTCGCGCTGGAGTGCGACCCGCTGGGCTTCGGTGAGCTCGGCGAGCGGGGACAGACCGCCGATCGCCTCGTACCGCGCCGTCAGCTCGGCGAGCTGCTCGGGTGTGGGCGGGCGACCGCGGCGGATGTCGGTGTAGTACGGCAGGATCTCGGCCCCCGAACGGGGCGTGCCGTACGCCATCAGGACGACGCCGGTCAGCGGTTCGGACAGCGGTGCGGTCACGGGCTCGGCATCCTCGATGGCGTCGGTCGGGCCGCCATCACGTCAGGCCGTCGCGTCGTGCACCAGCTCGACGACCGCGGCGAGGACCCCGGGGTCGGTGTCGGGCTGGACGCCGTGGCCGAGGTTGAAGATGTGACCATGGTGGCCAGCGTTGTCGTCGAGCACGGCCCGCGCCCCATCGAGCGCCACATCGACGCCGGCGAGCACGAGTGCCGGGTCGAGGTTGCCCTGTACCACCGTGTCCGCGCCGAGCCGGGCGCGTGCCGAGCGGATCGGCGTCCGCCAGTCGAGCCCGATGACCTGGGGTCCGGCGGCGTACATCCGCTCGAGGAGATGGTCACATCCGATCCCGAAGTGGATGCCCGGCACGCGGGGGTGGAGCTCGGCGAGCGTGGCGAACACCCGCCGGCTGTGCGGGAACACGAAGCGGTCGTAGTCGGCTGCGGACAGCGAGCCGGCCCACGAGTCGAACAGCTGGAACGCGGCGGCGCCGTGGCGGAGCTGGGCGTCGATGAAGGTGATCGCGGAGTCGGCGAGGCGTTCCATCACCCGATTCCAGAGCACCTCGTCGGTGTGCATCATGGCCTTGGTGTGCTGATAGGTGCGGCTGGGCGCGCCCTCGACGAGGTAGCTGGCGACGGTGAACGGCGCCCCCGCGAACGCGAGGAGGGGCACGTCGTCGGGTAGCTCGCGGACGAGCAGGTCGACCGTGTCGGTGACGTAGGCGACGTCGTCCGCGACGAGCGGTCGGAGTCGGTCGAGGTCGGTGGGCGAGCGCAGCGGTTCGGCTGCGACCGGCCCGGTGCCGGGCTTCACGTCGATGCCGAAGCCGACGGCGTGCGCCGGCACCACGATGTCGCTGTACAGGACGGCGGCGTCGACGCCGTAGCGACGGACCGGCTGGAGCGTGATCTCAGCGGACAGGTCGGGTTGCTTGATCGCGTCGAGGATCGACCCCTCGCCGCGCACGGCCCGGTACTCGGGGAGGCTGCGGCCGGCCTGGCGCATGAACCACACCGGGGTGTGTCGGGCGGGTCGACCGACGGCTGCCGCGAGGAAGGGGTGGTCGGAGGGTGGCGGAGCGACCGGATCGGGATTCATCCTGGCGGAGGACGCTATCGGTGCCGATAGAGTACATCGACCCCCAATTCGGCGGTCCGCGAGGGCTGCCGGCACCTGCCCCACGGAATCGATGACGCAGCACCACCCGGATCTCGCCGACGAACAGGCCTACATCGACCACGCGTACGAGTGCCTCGACCGAAGTCGTGAGGCGGCCTGGAAGCTCCGCGATCTGAACGAAGCCGACCTCGGCGGCACGTTCCAGGCCCGGTTCGAGCGCAACGCGTTCGACGAGGCGCTCCTCAAGCGACTGGCCGACCTCGATCTCGGCAACGCCGCCCTGGTGTTCGGTCGCATCGATCGCTACGCCGTCGGCGACGACGGCCGTCCGCTCGACGGTGATCAGATCGAGAGCTTCCACATCGGCCGGCTCGCGGTCGCCGACGAGGATGCCGAACCGGTCGTGGTCGACTGGCGTGCACCGGTCGCCGAGCCGTTCTACCGGGCCACCGGCCGCGACGCGATGGGTCTCGCCCGTCGTCGTCACTTCGCCGTCGAGGGCCGGACCCTCCTCGGGATCGAGGACGAGCTGTTCGGCGAGGGCCACCTGGGGCTCGGCCACGACGACGGTCTGTCCGAGTCGGCCGGCACCGGACTCCGGGGGTACAGCACGCTGATCGCGTCGCTCGAGAAGGGCCGCACTGGCACGCTCGGTGACATCGTCGCCACGATCCAGGCGGAGCAGGACGAGATCATCCGCTCACCCCAGGCCGGTGTGCTCGTCGTCCAGGGTGGGCCCGGGACGGGCAAGACGGTGGTGGCGCTGCACCGTGCCGCCTACCTGCTCTACACCCACCGGTTCCCGCTGGAGGACCAGGGTGTGCTGGTGATCGGGCCCAACCGCGTCTTCCTGAGGTACATCGAGCAGGTGTTGCCGTCGCTCGGCGAGTCGGGGATCGAGCAGGTCGTGCTGGCCGACCTGGTGCCCGAGGTGACGTTCGCCGGACGCCACGACCCGCCCGACAGCCCGCTCGCCGCGCGGGTCAAGGGCGACTCCCGGATGAGCGACGTGATCGACCGGGCGGTGAGCGACCGTGAGCGTCCGCTCCGCGACGATCTCGTCGTCCCGTTCCGGTCGGGTTACGTGCGATTGCGGGCCGAGGAGACGACCAGGATCGTCAAGCAGGCTCGCCGGCGGTTCCGCCGCCACAACGCGGCGCGGCGATGGGTCGAGGGAGAGGTGTGGGCGGCCATGGCGTCGACCTGGCGTGGAGGCGACATCACCGCGCGCGAGGTGCGCGCCGACGTGCGGACGTTGCCGGACGTCCGCGAAGCGCTGGAGCGGATGTGGCCGGTGCTCACGCCGGCGGAGCTGCTCCACGACCTGTTCGGATCGACCGCCCTGCTCCGGCTGGCGGCCGATGGCATCCTCGAGGAGCGGGAGTACAAGGCGCTCCACCGTCCGCGGAGCGAGTCGGTCGCCGACGTCCGGTGGACCGCGGCCGACGTCGCCCTCCTCGACGATGCGCGGGAGGTGCTGGGCCCGAAGCCGGGCAAGCACGGCAAGATCGACGAATCGGACGAGATCCGCACCTACGGCCACATCGTCATCGACGAGGTCCAGGACCTCACGCCGATGCAGCTGAAGATGGCCGACCGCCGATCGCTCAACGGGTCGATGACGGCAGTCGGCGACATCGCCCAGGCGACCGGCCCGCTCGCCCCCGACGACTGGGACGACGTGCTGCGGTACCTGCCCGACCGCAAGCCGCCGCGCGTCATCGGGCTGTCGGTCGGATATCGCATCCCGGCGCAGATCATGGAGCTCGCGAACCGGGTCATGGCCGTCGCCACCCCGGGCCTACGGGCACCGGAGTCGGTGCGGGTCGGCGACGCGCTGCCCCGGATCCGACGCGTCGACGACCTCGTCGACGGGGTGGTCGACGAGGTCCGCTCGGTGCGAGCCGAGGTGGTCGCGGGCAGTGTCGCCGTCATCGCACCCGACGACCTGTGCGATCCGATCTCGGATGCGCTGACGGACGTCGGATTGGAGCACGGCCGAGCGGGGACGACCGGCCTCGACCAGTCGCTGACCGTGGTGCCGGTGAGCGTGATCAAGGGGCTCGAGCTCGATGCGGTGGTCGTCGTCGAACCGGCCCGCATCGTCGCCGACCAGGAGCACGGCATGCGCGCGCTCTACGTCGCGCTCACCCGCAGCACCCAGCGACTCACGGTGGTTCACACCACCGACCTGCCCGAACCCCTCCGCTGACGCGAACGTCACACGGCGCGTGTCCTGGTCACGCGGCGCGTTCGATCCGGTGTGCGAGGGCGTCGATCGCCTCGATGCCGTAGCGCAGGAACCGTTCGCGCCCCCATCGCAGCCGCCGGGCGGGCACCAGCTCGAGCACGGTGACGATCATCGACGGTGAAGCGAGCAGGTGGAGGGTGGCAGGGACGGGGCGCTCCCGCTCGCCCACGATCGCCACCGCCCAGACGAGGTATCGGGCGTCGAACCGGTCGTTCTCGAGCCGCAGGTGCGGGAGGGGGACCGCGAACACGTCACCAGCGAGCACGATCCGGCTCGCCGTGCCGGGCGGTACCAGCAAGGGCCGGACGATGTCGGTGTGACCGCCTGCTCGGCCGCTGGTGGTTCCCGGTGTCGCCCCGGGGCGATGGCCGGGACGCGCGTGGAACCCACGGCGCGCATCCGGGTCGGCCGCACGAGTGCCGTCGGGCGCCGGCGCTGGTTCCTCGCTCGGGGGGCCGGCACTCGGTGGGTCCAGGCGCGCGATGGTGAGACCGGTCGGGAACACCACGATCTCGCCGGCCGAGCGGTCCGGTTCGTCGTGCGTCCCCCGTGGTGCCCGTGGCCCCACTCGCACGAGCGCAGCGTACCCCGTGTGACGAGGTCGGGGGTCAGCGCGCTTGGTAGGCGTCGACGACGCCGACGAGGATCTTGTAGCCCTTGCTGGCGTCGGCGGGGCGGCGTCGTTCCACCCCCGAGCGGGCGAGGTCGATCGCCTGCTCGAAGTTGAACACGTCGTCCGGGTCGGCCGCTCGGATCTGCCGTTCGGCAGCGGTCCACAGCTCGTCGATCCGCTGGAAGGTCTCGACCTGGCCGCGTTCGTCGACGATCCGCTCGTCGAGGTCGGACATCAGCACCTCGATCTCGGCGAGGAGCTCGGCGAGCGGTGCGTCCGGATCGACGTCGTTCGTCGCGTCACCCAACGCGTCGTTCGAGGTGGCATCCGTCGAGTCGGGGACGGTGACCTCGGTGTCGACGTAGGTGGTGCCGCACGCCCCCAGCGTGAGCACGACGGCCAGGGCGACGGCCCCGGCGGCACGCCCGGTCACGTGGTGACCATGATCCGTTCGCTCGCAAAGGCGCCGACCCCCACGTGGCGCCCGTCGATCTCGATCGTCAGCGTCCCGTCCGGCGATGCCGCGGTGACCACACCGCTGCAGCCCGGGCGCAGCGACGACTCCTCCAGGAACTCGAGCAGGCCGGGCGTGAACTCGAGCTCCTCGGGGATCCGGCGGACGGTGAACCGCTCACCGACCGGATGCGTCGACAGCGGCGCCGAGTCGGGCTCGACGTAGTCGCTGCCGGGGATCGGGTTGCCGTGCGGGCACGTGGTCGGCTGGCCGAGCAGGCGATTCATGGCCTCCTCGACGTGGTCGGAGATGACGTGCTCCCACTTGCCGGCCTCGTGGTGGGCTTCGGCCCACGACAGCTCGAGCACGTCGGTGAGGAAACGCTCGGCGAGGCGGTGGCGGCGGACGACCGTCCGGGCGAGAGCCATCCCCGAATCGGTGAGCTGGATGCCGTCATCGGTTCTCACGAGCCCCTCGGCGTCGAGCCTGCGGATCATCTCGCTCACCGCCGGCCGGCTGACCTGGAGCCGATCGGCGATGCGGGCCTGGATGATGTCGACATCGTCCTCGGCCAGCTCGAAGATGCACTCGCAGTACTCCTCGAACGCCGGATGATGCTCTCCCGGTGCA
>DATHUU010000215.1:0-7454 GCA_035461925.1 Ilumatobacter sp. | reverse complement strand
TGTCACGGCGGTGGCGGGCCTCGGTGAGGTCGGTCGCGGCCGACTCGAGGTCGCCGCGGCGCAGGTGGACGATGCCCCGGGCGACCAGCCAGTAGGTCAGGTAGGCGGGCAGATCCAGGTCGCGCGATCGTTCGACGAGATCGGTGTAGCACCGCACTCCCTCCTCGAGGTCGCCCCGGATCGTCGCGAGCTGCGCGAGCAGCCCGATCGGCTCGACGATCACCGAGAGCTCACCGACCCGCTCGAAGCGCTCGGCACTCGCCGCCGCGGCCCGCGCCGCTTCGTCGAGGTCGCCGATCCGGATCGACGCGTTCGCGGTGAGGAGGTCGGTCATCGCTCGTCCCCACTCGTCGTCCGGTTCGAGGTCATCACGGGTCGCAGCGAGCACGTCGAGTGCGTCCTCGTACAGACCGAGGCGGTTCAGCGTCGACGCGAGCAGCAGCCCCGCGGCGCGTCGGCGGCCGGGCGAGCTCGAGGTTCGCAGTCGAGCGAACGCTGCGCGGGCCCCGACCGCCAGCTCGATGTTCGGATCGGCGAACACCGCGAAATAGGCGCGCCACTGGTGGGCGAGCGCGCGACGTTCGTCGTCGGCGCCGGCAACGCCGAGCGCGTCATCGAGCCACCGAACCGCCTCGTGCCACTCCGCGGCCAGGAACCACGACCAGGCGACCCCGTTCACGAGGGCGAGGGCCGCATCAGCCTCGCCGTGATCGACGAACCAGTCGAGGGCTCGTCGCAGGTCGCCGAGCTCCCCGCGGACACGTCGTCGCCAGGATCGACCGTCACGCCCGATGAGGCCCGTCGCCGCACGTCGCGCCTCGTCGAGATACCACCTCGCGTGCCTGGCTCGCACCGCATCGCTCTCTCCGAGCTCGCCGAGCCGCTCGGCGGCGTACAGTCGCAGCGTCTGCAGCTGCCCGTACCGCGTCCCCGTGGACCCGTCGAATCGTACGACCAGCGACTTCTCGACGAGGCGGACCACCAAGCCGGCGACGTCGGTAGCGGCGAGCTGCGGATCGCCGACGACCGACTCGATCGCCTCGAGCGGTGCCGGTTCGGCGAAGACCGAGAGCCGAGCGAAGATCAGCCGTTCGTCGTCCTCGAGCAGGTCGTAGCTCCAGTCGACCACCGAGCGCAGCGCGCGCTGGCGGTGTCGGGCGTTGCGACTGCCGCTCGACAACAACCGGAAGCGATCGTCGAGACGCGCGTCGATCTCGTCGATCGACAACGCACGCGTTCGACTCGCGGCGAGCTCGATCGCCAGAGGGAGATCGTCCAGACGTTCGCAGATCTGCCGCACGACCGCTCCGGGGTCGTCGTCGGCGTCGATCCCCGCCACTCGGCCCGAACGATCGAGGAAGAGCTCAGCGGCCGCTGACCGATCGAGCGGCGGCACCACGACGACCCGCTCGCCGGGCACGCCGAGCGCCTCGCGGCTGGTCGCCACCACCCTCAGGCCCGGGATCCGTTCCAGGAGCTCCTGGCAGACGAGCGCGGCGTCGTCGAGGATGTGCTCACAGTTGTCGATCACCAGGAGCGGCGCCGATTCGACCAGTGCCCCGACGAGCTGTGCGGTCGTCGAACCCGACGCCGCGCCCGGCCCGGATCCGGCGTCGTGCACGAGCTCGGCCACGACGCTCGCGATCGTCGCTGCCACGCTGCCGCCCGGGTCCACGCCGCTGAGGTCGACGAACCACACACCATCGGGAGTGTGCTGACGGAGGCGCGCACCGACTTCGGTGGCGAGCCGGGTCTTGCCGATGCCGCCGGGACCCACGAGCGTGACCAGCCGCTCCGCACCGACGAGTGCTTCGAGCTGCCGGCACTCCTGCGAACGCCCGATGAACCGGTCGAGCCGGGTCGTCAGGTTCCCCGAGCGGACCGGACCGCGGGTGTCGGGGGCCGGTGCGGTGAGTGCAGCGTCGTGGGCCAGCACCATGGCCTCCGCTTCCCGCAGCTCCGGGCCGGGTTCGACGCCGAGCTGCTCGACCAGGGCGGACCGCACCGTGGAGAAGGCGCGCAGCGCCTCGGCCTGACGTCCCGACCGGTACAGCGCCACCATCCGCATCGCCCACAAGTGTTCTCGCAGGGGGTGTTGCTCGCAGAGGGAGTCGAGCTCCGCCACGATCGTCGCGTGCCGGCCGAGCGCCAGGTTCGCTTCGAGCCGGAGCTCCAGCGCGGCGAGTCGCTCCTCCTCGAGCCGCAGCGCGATCGGCCGGGAGAAGTCCTCGAACGCGAGCTCGGCCAACGCCGGGCCCCGCCATCCGTCGAGCGCCTCGTCGAGGACGTGTACGACGTCGCGATGGCGTCCAGCATCGAGGAGCTGTCGTGCCTCGGCCAGTCGGGACGAGAAGCGTGAGACGTCCACGTCGTCGGGTCCGAGGTCGAGCGCATAGCCAGCTCCCCGGGTGACGAGCACGCCTCCCGGGAGGGTGCGGCGGAGCGAGGCGACCTGTGCGTGGAGCGAGTTCGTCGGGTTGGTGGGCGGGTGGTCGCCCCACAGCACGTGGGCGAGCCGATCGACGGAGACGGTCTCGCCCGCGTGGAGCGCCAAGCAGGCGAGCAACAGGCGCTGCTTGCGGCCGCGCGGTGTGAGGTCGACGCCTCCGTCGGAGACGGCGAACTCCCCCAGCAGCCGGACGTCCACTGCCGTGGACGATAGTCGTGCCGTCGGGTCAAGCCGATCGGATCAGCCGCCCCTCAGCGAGGCGTCAGTGGTCGTCGAGAGGCTCGTCTCGTGACGACCACCGAAGGGAGTGCCGAGCCGTGGGCCAGTTGATCGAGATCTGCCACCGCCTGCCGACCGTCGACGAGCACCGACGACTCTTCGAGCGCATCGGGTGGCCGTGGTACGGCGAGGAGGCCGTGCGTCGTGCCCTGGTCGGTTCGACGTTCGGAGCGGTCGCGCGGCGCGCTGACCACGTCGTCGGCATGGGACGCGTCGTCGGGGATGGTTCGGTCTTCTTCTATCTGCAGGACCTGGTCGTCGACCCGGACGTGCACCGTCTCGGCATCGGCTCGTCGTTGGTCAGCGCCCTGTTGAGCGCGGCGCGTGCCCGGAGCGGTTCGACGACGTTCGTCGGCGTGTTCGCGACCGACGTCGGCGTCGACCTGTACGCGCGTCACGGCTTCCGACCGCCCGACCTGACTGCGCTGGTCTCTCTCGGCCGTTCGTGACGCGGGGACGAGCCCGATCGGCTGGTGGTCGGGGTGAGAGGATTTGAACCTCCGGCCTCCACGTCCCGAACGTGGCGCGCTAACCAAGCTGCGCTACACCCCGTAGCGGCAGAGGAGCCTATCCGGCATTCGCCGGTTCTTCCTCGGCCGGGGGCACATTCACCGGCACACCCTCGTGGAACGTCTCGCCGGCCGTCGCGGCCTGCGCAGCACGCTGCAGGCGGAGCGCATCGAGCGGTTTGACCAGCCACGCCTCGGCGTCGGATCGTTGGGCCAGGTATACGTCGGCCGCACGGTCGAGCAACATCAGGACCGGTACGTGCGGCAGCACCCCGGCCGACTCGTCGAGGCGCAGCGACATGGTGATCGCCATCCCGCCCATCGTGCCCACCTGCATGTCGGTGACCACGAGATCGGGGTCGCGGTCGCCGACCACCCCCGCGACCGCCCGACCCTCGCGGACGACCGTGAAGCTCGTCTCGGGCCCGCCGAGCGCGGCGGTCACCTCGTCGACGATCCAATCGGCATCGGTGGCGATCACGATGTGCACGCCAGGACGTTACCCGGGGTCGTCGCCGTCACGCGAAGAGATGGGTGGCCAGCACGTCGAGGGCTTCGACGTCGTGCACGTCGTCCGGCAGCAGCGGCACCTCCACGAGCGCGTCGACCGTGCGCGCGACGAGCGGGGCCAGCGCCGCCCGCTGCACCTCCGCCAGCCGTCGTTCGGTAGCGAGGTTCGACCAGATCGCCGCCAGATCATGGTCGCCGCGCTCGTCGGCAGCGGTGGCCCGCTGCTCGGCATCGGTCACCGTGCCGTCGCCGAACCGGGGGTGCAGCCGGTTCACGACGGTGGCGCTGACCTCGAACCCCTGCTCGGTGAGCTGATCCGCGAACCAGGCGCACTCGTCGATGACCTCCCGTTGCGGCGCCGCCACGATCAGGAACCGGGTGGAGTCCGCCCGAAGCAGCTGTGTCACCGCCTCGGCGCGGTCGCGGAAGCCGACGTCCATCCCGGCGAAGGCCTGGAAGAAGGCCACGGCGTCGATGAGCACGTCCGAGCCGACGACGCGCCCGATCGCCTTCAGGACCGGCTGTGTGGCGATCGAGAAGACCTTCAGGCCGGTCCGGGTCGGCAGCATCATCAGCTTGAAGACCTTGTGGTCGAGGAATCGCGTGAGCACCCCCGGGGCCTCGAGGAAATCGAGCGCGTTGCGGCTCGGCGGGGTGTCGACCACGACCAGGTCGAACCGGTCGTCGCCGTGCAGCTCGTGCAGCGCTTCGGACGCCATGTACTCCTGCGTGCCGCTCAGGGCGCTCGAGATGTTGCGGTAGAAGCGGTTCTGCACGATCCGATCGGCTTGTTCTTGGTCGGTGGCGTTCGCTCGCACGACGCGTTCGAACATCGCCGGCGTGTCGAGCATCATCGCCCAGAGCTCACCGTCACCGGTGCGGCCACGCTCGACCTGCTGCGGCTCCCCGGTCAATCCGCTCGTCAACCCGAGCGCGTCGGCGAGCCGCCTCGCCGGATCGATCGTGACGACGACCACCCGTCGGCCTCGGCGGGCGGCGTGCAGCCCGATCACGGCGGCCGTCGTGGTCTTGCCGACCCCGCCGGGTCCGCAGCAGACGATCACGTCGGCGTCGTGGACGGTCTGGTCGAGCCTCACGCGTCCCGGCTTCCCGCGAGCTCCGCGGCGAGGAGCGCGATGTCGTCCGCGGTCAGCCCGGCCGTCGGGAGTGCCCGCACGTGCACCTGCCGGAGGGGCAGCGCCCCCGCGAGCCTGGCGAGCTCTTGATCCTGCACGGCGCGCCGGGCGCGCCGGAACTCCGCCGCTGCCCGGGCGTCGTCGACCTGCATCTTCGCCCGGCCGAACGACACACCCGCCGGATCGGGGAGCGGCGCCGACGTGTAGACCAGGTCGACCACGACCGGTCCGAGCTCGACGCCGACCCGGTCGACGATCGTGTCGGCGGTCTCGATCAGCTCGTTCACCGGTGTGGTCTCGGGCAGGGTGACCAGGACCACCCGGCATCGTCGCGGGTCGCTCAGCATCGCCACCACGTCGCGGGCCTGATCGTGGACCGGACCGCCCCCGACCGCATCGAGCAGGCCCGCGGCGCTCGTGAGGAACGTGATCGCATGCCCGGCGGCCGGCCCGTCGACCACGATCAGGTCCCACTCGCCCGACCGTTCGAGCTGCTTGATCTTGCCGAGCACCACCAGGTCGTCGATGCCGGGAGCGGCCGTCCCGACCACGTCGATCACGCCGGTGGAGGCGAGTCGCTTCGCGATCCGCTTGAACCCGTGCTCGAGCAGGTACTCCTCGAGCGACGACGCCGCCGAGATGTGCCGGACGTCGAGGCCCGGCAGCAACTCGACGAGCGCGTGCTTCCCGTCCAGCTCGATCACGAGCACTCGTCGTCCGGCGTCGGCTGCGGCACGCGCCAGAACTGCCGTTACCGTGGTCTTCCCCACGCCACCCTTGCCGGCCACGATCACGAGATGCGAGGCGGCCAGCTCGGTGAGCGGGGACTGGTTCGACGACTGATTCTCCGGAGGCACCTCGTGCGCAGACTACTGATCGCCCTGCTCGGCGCCATCGCCGTGCTCGGCGTCGCTGCGTCCCCAGCTGCAGCGCAAGACGACGCGGATGCCGAAACGTCCGATCGCAGCGTCCCTCCGGTCGACGTGCTGCAGGTCGCCGGCCTGTTCGACGACATCATCGTGCAGGAGATCGGCGACGCCATCGACCGGGCGGACGCCGACGGGAGCCAGGCGCTCGTCCTCCAGATCGACTCGCGCGGCGCGGTCGTGAGCGACGAGGTGATGATCGAGCTGCTCGGGCGCATCGCCGACGCACCGATCCCGATCGGCGTCTGGGTCGGGCCGACCGGCGCCCGGCTCTACGGCACGCCCGCTCAGATCCTCGCCGTCGCCGACGTCACCGGCATGGCACCGGGGGCCCGGGTCGGCAACGTCGGCCCACCGCTCTCGGACGAGTTCCCGCTCGGCCCGGGGCTGAACCAGCTGCGCTCCACGACCGTCGGGCTCGCGGAGGCTCGCGAGCTCGGCGTGTTCCAGCAGCGCATCTCCGACGAAGGCATCGCCACGATCCTGAACATGCTCGACGCCCTCGACGGCTACGAGGAGGACGGTGTCGTGCTCGACACGACCACCGAGGTCGTCACCGACTCCGGAACGGTGCAGCGCGAGACGGTGGCGACGGCCCGCTTCGCCAAGCTCGGTCTCGTCGACCAGCTCTTCCACACCGTTGCGAGCGCACCGGTGGCGTACCTCTTGCTCCTGATCGGTCTGTCGCTGCTCTTGTTCGAGTTCTACACGGCCGGCGTCGGCGTGGCCGGCGTCGTCGGTGCGGTCTGCACGATCCTCGCCGCGTACGGCCTTGCCGAGCTTCCGGCGCGCGGCTGGGCGGTCGCACTGATCGTGCTCGCGATGGTGGCCTTCGCGGTCGACGTCCAAGTCGGCATCCCGCGCTTCTGGACCGGCGTCGGCATCGTCCTCACGATCGTCGGCAGCATCTTCTTGTACGAGCCGATCACCGGCACGTCGATCTGGCCGTCCTGGCTGGCGCTCGTCGTCGGCGTCGGCGGCATCGTGCTCACCTTCACGTCAGGCATGCCGTCGATGACGCGGACCCGGTTCGCCACGCCGACCATCGGCCGCGAGTGGATGATCGGCGCCGACGGTGTCGCCGTCGGAGAGATCGCACCGGAGGGCGTGGTGCGCGTGGGTGACGCCGAGTGGCGCGCCCGGACCAACCGGGCGACCCCGATCGCGGCCGGTGAGCCCTTGAAGGTCACCGCGATCGACGGGGTGACGCTCGAGGTCGAGCCGACCGAGGGCGCCGCGAAGGACTACCGCGAGATGCGGAAGAAGTCCGACACCGAGACCTGACGAGGAGTGTCCCTTCCGAGCGTGTTCTCGTCCGTTCGGCGGCGGCACGCTCATCCGGGTCGTCGCACGATGAGGCGATGACAGCTCCCTCCTTCATCGCCATCCTCGACTTCTCCACCGCGGCGAGAGTCGCCAGAGCGATACTGGCATCACCGTGCTCCACGAGTGGACCGATGTGTCCGAGTATCGCGCCGGCTTCGCGCCGTGACGCCCGAACAAGGGGTCGCCGTCGATCAGAGCAGACTGGGCTGGAGGGGTCGCGTACCCGGCGGGGGGTCGGGATCCCGGCCGGGTGGTCGTTGTCGTCGGTCGGTGGTGGCTCGTTGGTTGGGGGGTGGCCGGTTGGGGCCGGTGTCGGTGA
>DATHUU010000214.1:0-6640 GCA_035461925.1 Ilumatobacter sp. | reverse complement strand
GTGGAGCTCGGGGTTCGGGCGGGGCACCGCAGCCGGGAGGCGAGGCTCGACGGGCACGATTTCGACGTGCCGCCCGCCGAGCACATGCTCGTGATCAGCAATGACGACCGACCGGGCGTCATCGGCACGGTCGGTGTTGTGCTCGGCGATGCCGGCATCAACATCGCCGACATGGACGTCGGGCGGGTGAAGTCGGCGGGTACCGCCGTCATGCTGCTCGCGACCACCGCCGAGGTGCCCGACGAGGTCGTCGCAGCGCTCCGGTCGGCGCCGGGCATCCTGAGCGTCGACGTCCTCCACGGCTGACGCCGGCGGCTACCCGCCGATCAGGCGGCGCTCACGAACGTCTTGCTTCAGCGGGAGAGGTGATCGTGGATGTACTCGAGGATCGCGACGTGCTTCTCGGTGTCGCGCAGCATCAGGTCGACCATCAAGGCGTCGAACGTCGAGCTCCGATCATGTCGCAGCGTCGAACGGAGCGCCTTCAGCTCCTTGCGATCCTTGCGCTCCGCTCGGAGGAGGTCGGCGGTGGCGGCGTGGAGCTCGGGGTTCGGGCGGGGCACCGCAGCCGGGAGGCGAGGCTCGACGGGCACCTCCCACACGAACGACCGGACGGCGTTGGCCATCTGCTCGAACACCTCGTGATGGCGTTGCTCGTCGTTCAAGATGAGCTCGACCAGGAACCGGACGGCCGCGTCGGTGTCCGATCGTTCGGCGATCTCCTGGTACGCCTTCAGGAGCGCCCCCTCGTTGGCGCCGTGGTGCTCGAGCAGCTGCAGGACGCGATGCTCGAAGTCCCGGTCGGGTTCGCGACGTTCGGTGACGGCGCGCCGGCCCGGGTCGGGAAACGGTTCCGTGTACATGGGCTCCTCCAGCAGTCGATCTCCAGGGTCCACGCAACCGTGACCGTCCTTCCGACGGCAGAGGACAAAGTCCATCGGGACGCGGTCGGACAGGTCGTGTCGAGCGTCAGCGAAGGGCGGCGCGGTCTTCCGGGCGCAGGCTGATCGCGCGATAGGCGCTCGTGCCGGCCGAGAGCAGCTCGTGGGCTCCGATCATCAGCGCGCCGTACGCGGTGCTCGCCAACGCGCCGCCGGTCGAGACACGGCGCCCACCGGCTGCGGCGATCTCCGCCACCGAGGGTCCGCCCGGCCAGATGAGCACGTTGACCGGGATGCCGACCCCGTCGACCACGGCCTGGATCTGACCCGTGGTCGACAGCCCGGGCGCGTAGACGCAGTCGGCGCCGGCGTCCCGGTAAGCGCGGAGCCGAAGGATCGTGTCGTCGAGGTCGGTGATGCCGTACAGGAAGTTCTCGCACCGAGCGGTGAGCATCATCGGGTCGTCGGCGACGTGCGCGGCCGCGGCGGCGGCCGCGACTCGCTCGGCTGCCACGTCGATCGGATCGATCGCGCAGGTGCCCGGGTCGTAGTCCTCGATCGAGCAGCCGGCTGCACCCGCCTCGTGGAGGAGCCCGACGGTCTCGGCGACGCCGGCCAGGTCGTCGGCGTAGCATCGCTCGCTGTCGACGTTGAGCGGGAGATCGGTCGCACTGGCGAGCGTTCGTGCATGGGCGACGAGCTCGTCGCGGGTGACCTGCTGGTCGTCCTTGCCGATCGACCAGGCGAAGCCTGCGCTCGTCGTCGCCAAGGCCTCGAACCCGGCGCCCGCGAGCAGCTTCGCCGACCCGACGTCCCACGGGTTGGGCATCACGAACACGCCGTCGCGGGCGTGCAGCTCGAAGAATCGGGCCCGGCGTTCCCGGGGGGTCGCTGACGATGGTGTCATGTGGTCATCGTGACCGACGAACGGCGCGATGGCCAGCGGTGACCGGTCTCCGACCTGGTGGTGTCACCACCCGGCCGGGAGGGTGGCCAGGCGGGTGTCGATCGCCGCCCGGCGGGCCGCTTCGGCGAAGTCGTCACCGTTGCTGGCGTAGAGGATCGCTCGCGACGAGCTGATCATCAGTCCGCGCCCGTCGGCGCGGGCACCGGCGGTGACCGCGGCGCGCGGATCGCCGCCCTGCGCCCCGATGCCGGGCACCAGGATCGGCAGGTCGGGTGCCGCCTCCCGAACCCGCTGCAACTCGTCGGGGTAGGTGGCCCCGACGACGAGGCCGCACTCGCCGTGCCGGCTCCACTCGTCGGCGACGAGTCGTGCCACCCGGAGGTAGAGCGGTTCCCCGCCACATTCGAGGGACTGCAGGTCGTCGCCGCCGGGGTTGCTGGTGCGACAGAGCGCGATCACCCCACCGCCGTGCGCGAAGTACGGGATGACCGAGTCCCCGCCGAGGTACGGGTTCACCGTCACGGCGTGGGCGCCGTAGCGCCCGAACGCCTCTCGGGCGTAGTGCTCGGCGGTGGAGCCGATGTCGCCTCGCTTGGCGTCGAGGATCAGCGTGACGTCGGGATACGCCTCGCGGATGTAGACGCAGAGCCGCTCGAGGGCGCGCTCTTCGCGCTGCGAGGCGAAGTAGGCGATCTGCGGCTTGAAGGCGCAGACGACGTCGCCGGTCGCATCGACGATCTCCTTGCAGAACCGGAACACCGCGTCGTGTCCGACGTCGAGCGCGTTCGGGAACCTCGCCGGGTCGGGGTCGAGCCCGACGCACAGCAGCGAGTTGTTGACCGTCCAAGAGCGCTCGAGTTGGTCGTGGAACCCCACGAGACAGACCGTACCGGACTGCTCGTGGGACGGTCGCGACGGGGGTGGTCGCGACGGGGATGGTCGCGACGGGGATGGTCGCGACGGGGACGACGCAGGTCCCCGCGAAGTCACTCCTCGAGCTCGATGGCAGCGGTGGGGCACAGGTCCGCGGCCTCGCGCACCTTGTCGTGCAGCTCGGGCGGCGGCTCCTCCTGCAACACGTACAGATAGCCGTCGCTGCGCACCTCGAAGACCTCCGGGCAGATCTGCATGCAGCCGCCCGTCGATGCGCACATGTCGTAGTCGACCTTGATCTTCAATGTCTCTCCCCTGGTCGTGGATCGGGTCGGTCGGTGGATTGCCGGGTCAGGCCTTGGCCGCACGGTAGCCGTCGGCCTCGGCTGCCTCGGTGTCGGCGTAGCAGCGCTCCGGCACCGTCCGGGCGTAGAAGCGGCCACCGGGGACGTGGTAGATGCCGGAGTTGTCGTTGGCCTTGATCGGGTAGCCGTCGGGGCAGGCACCGTCGACCGGCTCGACCCAGGCGCGATGCTCCGGTGTGTCGGCCGGGGCAGCAACCGTCGCATCGGCGGCGACTTCGGGACGGTGGACGAGTGGCGCGAGCGGGGGCCACTCCGGCGCTGCGGCCGGGGTCGGTGCCGTCTGTCGTCGCCAGAGCGTCCAGCCGGCGTAGCCTGCCCCGCCGAGCAGGCCGAGCCAGAAGAACCGTCGCAGCAGGGTCACCATGACCGCCACTGTAGGACAGCCGCCGCCGGCGCGATCCAAGCCGGCTCAGGCGCCGACGAGCTGGGCACCCTCGACGAGGCTCGTCAGCTTCTTGCCGACCACGCCGGGGTCGACTCGACCGATCCCGGCGAACGTCCCGAACCCGCAGTCGGTCGACGCCATCACACGTTCGACCCCGACCAGGTCGACGTACGGCTGCAACAGCTGCGCGACCCGGCGTGGGTGTTCGACGTAGTTGCTGGTCGAGACGATCACGCCCGGAGCGAGCACGAGATCGTCGGGGACGTCGGCCGACCGCCACACCTCCCACTCGTGGGCATGACGCACGTTCGCCGCCTCGAACAGCAGCGTGCGGGGCCGCGCCGCGAGCACGATCGGCAACACCTGCTCGAGGGGGATGTCGTGGTCGTGGGGGCCCTCGTAGTTCCCCCAGCACAGGTGCATCCGCATCATCGCCGGGTCGATGTCGCCGGTCGCATGGTTCAGCGCTTCGACGTGGAGGCGTGCCCGGGCGAGGAACTCGTCGTCGGTGAGGTCCTGGAAGCCGGTGTGGCGGGCCATCGCCAGGTCGGGGCAGTCGAGCTGGAGCCGGAAGCCGGCACCGACGATCGCCTCGTACTCGATCCGCATCGCCTCGGCGACCGCCCAGACGTACTCCTCGTGGGAGGGGTAGTGCTCGTTGGGCTGGAACGCCGTCACGAGCCCGGGCGAAGCGGCGTTGAGGAAGCCCGTCGCCTGGTGCGCTTCGCACGCTCGACGCATCGCGCCGAGATCGGCACGGAGGTCGTCGTGGCCGAGGTAGCCGACCGGACCGATGCAGCTCTGGCGACGGAACGACTGGGCCCCGCCGCTCGCCGCCGCCATCCGGGCCCGCAGCTCGGGGTATGGCGCGAGGTCGAGCGCCGGTTGGCGCGGTGTGTCGCCACCGAACCCGCTCATCCGGTCCTTCACGTACGTCGAATACGTGATCTTCGACATCTCCCCGTCGGACACCTCGTCGATCCCGATGTCGACCTGCCACGCGACGAGATCGTCGACCCCGGCCGCCATGGCGGCGTCGAACTCCTCGCGCTCGAACCGCTCGCCGTGCTCGCGGGCGAGCAACAGCTGCGCGATCGAGTCGGGCCGCGGCAGCGACCCGACGTGCGTCGTCCGGATCGTCATCGTCAGCGTGGGGTCGACTGGCGCTCGAAGGCGGAGAGGACGGCACGCAGCGATGCGGTCGTGATGTTCGGGTCCTGGCCGATGCCCCACTTGAGGTCGTTGTCGTCGCCGACGGTCTCGACGTACGCGACCGCCTGAGCGTTCGAGCCGCGGCCGATGGCGTGCTCGGAGTAGTCGACGACGTCGAACTCCACGCCGAAATGTGTGGTGATCGCGGCGACGAAGGCCTCGACCGGGCCGTCGCCCTCGCCCTGCACGGTCACCGGAGCACCGTCGACCTCCAGTTGCGCGGCGATCTTGGTCCGGCCCGACTCGCCCGACGACGTCGTGTGGAGCTCGTGCGTCCGCAGGCGGAAGCGGGCCGCGTCCGGGAGGTACTCGGCCTGGAAGGTGTCCCACATCACCCCGGGGGTGATCTCGGTGCCCGAGTCCTCGGTGACGTGTTGGATCGCCTTCGAGAACTCGATCTGGAGGCGGCGGGGCAGGTCGAAGCCGTGCTCTTCCTTCATCACGTAGGCGACGCCGCCCTTGCCCGACTGAGAGTTGACGCGGATGACCGCCTCGTACGACCGGCCGACGTGATGGGGGTCGATCGGCAGGTAGGGGACACCCCAGGCGTCGTAGTCCCCACCGTTCGACTCGGCGGCGAGGTGCTCGAAGCCCTTCTTGATGGCGTCCTGGTGCGAGCCGGAGAACGCGGTGTACACGAGGTCGCCGACGTACGGGTGACGCTCCGGTACCGGCAGGCGGTTGCAGTACTCGGCGGTGCGGCGCAGCGCGTCGATGTCGGAGATGTCGAGCTCGGGGTCGACGCCGTTGACGAACAGGTTCATCGCCAGCGCGACGACGTCGACGTTGCCGGTCCGCTCGCCGTTGCCGAACAGCGTGCCCTCGACGCGGTCGGCGCCGGCCATCACGCCGAACTCGGCGGCAGCGATCGCGCAACCGCGGTCGTTGTGCGGGTGCAGGCTGATGATCACCGACTCGCGATCCTTGATCGTGCGGCCGAACCACTCGATCACGTCGCCGTACACGTTCGGCGAGTAGCACTCGACGGTGGCCGGCAGATTGAGGATGATCGGGTCGTCGGGTGTCGGCTCGATGACGTCCATCACGGCCTCGCAGACCTCGATGGCGTATTCGGGCTCGGTGAGCGTGAAGCTCTCGGGCGAGTACTCGTAGCGGATCTTGGTCTCGGGGATCGTCTCCTCGAGCTTCTTGCACATCTTGGCGCCGTTCACGGCGATCGACTTGATGCCCTCCTGATCGAGCCCGAACACGACCTCGCGCTGCAGCGGGTTCGTCGAGTTGTAGAAGTGGACGATCGCTCGTGGGGCACCGGCGATCGCCTCGTAGGTGCGCTCGATCAGCTCCTGGCGACACTGCACCAGCACCTGGATGTGCACGTCGTCGGGGATCAGGTCCGCCTCGATGAGCTGACGGCAGAAGTCGAAGTCGGGCTGGCTCGCGGCGGGGAACCCGACCTCGATCTCCTTGAAGCCCATCTTCACGAGCTCCTGGAACATCTTCAGCTTGCGTGCAGGGTCCATCGGGTCGATGAGCGCCTGGTTGCCGTCGCGCAGGTCGACCGAGCACCATCGTGGCGCCTGGTCGATCACGACGTTCGGCCAGGTGCGGTCCTTCAGGACGATCGGGACGAAGGCCTGGTACTTCTCGAACGGCATCTTCTTCGGAGTGACGTTGGCAGGTGGCATGTCGCTGTGTCTTTCGTGTGCGTTGGGGTGCGTTGGTGGGGGGCGTCGTTTGGGTGAGGAGGTGGCGTCTCGGCCGGAAAAACGAAGAAGCCCCCGGCCGAGGGCGGCGGGGGCGGGCGAACGCGGGTATGTGAGCGCTCGCCCTACATAAGGAGGAGGAGGCTGCGGACGGCGTTCATCGGCGTGGATGGTACCACGGATCATCTGCCGCGGGCAACGACACCGGTACCCTGTGCACACCATGAATGATGCCAACGCGCGGCCAACGGGCCGTCGACGTTCGAACCGGGGCGGAGGCCGCCGCCGGGACACGTCCAACACTCCCCACCGTAGCGATCGCCGACACGAGCGCGACGACGGTCCCGAGCGCT
>DATHUU010000213.1:0-6668 GCA_035461925.1 Ilumatobacter sp. | reverse complement strand
CGAGCCGATCGACCCACGCCGCCTCAGCCTCGGCTGTCGCTTCGACCTCGTCGGCGTCGATCTCGATCGCATGCCGGAGGATCGCGGCGATCGTCGCGCCGGCCTCGACGAGGTTGTGGGGGATGTTCGAGATGAGGTTCGCGGCCTGCGCCGGCCCGACGACGAAGAGGTTCGGGAAGCCGTGGACGTGCATGCCGTGCAGCGACATCATCCCCTCCGACCACTTCTCCGACAGGCGGAGCCCGTCGCGACCGACCGCGTCGAAGCCGGACCGGCGGGCGAAGTCGGTGCCGACCTCGAAGCCCGAGGCGTAGATGATGCAGTCGAGCGCGACGTGCTCCCCGTTCGCCCACACCCCGGCGGCGTCGATGCGCTCGACCCCCTTGCCGTCGGTGTCGACCAGGTGGACGTTCGGGTGGTTGAACGCCTGCAGGTACTCGTCGTGGAAGCACGGGCGCTTGCAGAGCTGCCGGTACCACGGCTTGAGCGCCTCCGCGGTGGCCGGGTCCCGCACGATCGCGTCGACGCGGGCCCGGATCTCGGTCATCTTCTCGTCGTCGCTGTCGTGATAGGCGCGCTCGAAGCCGGCTGGGGTCAGGTCGGGAGGATCCTGCTCGAACAGCTTCCTCATGATGCGCTGGGTGATGTCGGTCCACCCGTCCATCGTCAGGTCGGCCTCGGCGAAGCCGCCGGTCTGGAGGACGGTGAAGTTCTCCAGCCAGCGCTGCTGCCAGCCCGGCTCGAGCTGGGCGAACCAGTCGGGGTCGGTCGCTTCGTTGTTCCGTACGTCGATCGACGACGGCGTCCGCTGGAAGACGAAGAGCTCGCCGCACGCCCGTGCCAGATGGGGGATGCACTGCACCGCGGTCGCGCCCGTGCCGATGATCCCGACCCGCCGGTCGGCGAGGCGGTCCATCGGGGCGCCCTCGGCGTCGCCCCCGGTGTAGGCGTAGTCCCACCGGCTGGTGTGGAAGCTGTGACCCTCGAACGACTCGATCCCCGGGATCCCCGGGAGCTTGGGCCGGTGCAGCGGGCCGGTGCCCATCGCGACGAACTTGGCCGTGAAGCGGTCACCGCGGTTCGTGCTCACGATCCATCGGGGCCGTTCGTCGTCCCACTCCAGACCGGTGACCTCGGTCGACAACAGCGCGTCGTCGTAGAGCCCGAAGCGGCGGGCGATCCGACGCGAGTGCTCGAGGATCTCCGGGCCGTGCGTGTACTTCTCGGACGGCATGTGCCCGGTCTCCTCGAGCAACGGCAGGTAGATGAACGAGGTGGTGTCGCACTGCGCCCCCGGGTACCGGTTCCAGTACCAGGTGCCGCCGACGTCGCCCCCTTTCTCCACGAGTCGGACCTGTTCGATGCCGGCCTGCTTCAGCTTCGCCCCCGTGACGAGCCCGGCGAACCCACCGCCGATGAACGCCACGAGCACGTCGTCGAACACCGGTTCGCGCGGTTCAGGTCGGACGTAGGGGTCGTCGAGGTAGTGCCCGAAGTCGCCGATCACCTCCACGTACTGCTCGTTGCCGTCCGCCCGCAGCCGCTTGTCGCGCTCCAGGCGGTACCTCTCCAGGAGCGAGGCTCGATCGATCCGGTGGTCGTCCACGTGACGAATCCTGACACGACCGTCGCGCTGCGGTCGGGCCGAACGGCGGGCGGCTCAAGCGCACGGAAGGACGTGCCGATGGAGGTGTCGTGAAGCGCCTTCATGTCTCCTCGAGCGGGCTCGTCTGGTACCTCGTCGCGGCTGCGCTCGCCGTCGTGAGCGGGCTCACGATCTTCGGCCCGCTCGGCGATCGGATCTGGGACCAGCCGCAGCTGCTGTTCAGCCTCGTGACGGTCGCCGCCGCGGCCTGCGTCATCGGCGCGACGATCGTCATCGCGCTCGGCGATCGTCGGGGGATGGCCGAGGTCGGGCTGCTCGGGACCGCGTTGATGGCCGCCTCCGTGCTCCCGCTCGTGCGCGGGCTCGTCACCCCGGGCGTGTTGTACGACCAGTCCGAGGCCTTCCGTACGTCGGCGTATCTGACGATGCCGGTCGCGGTCGCACTCGGCGCACCCCTGCTCGTCCCGAACTCGACGTTCGGTCGATGGGCGGCTCGCCACTGGCGTGACTGGACGTTGCTGTCACTGGTGGGCGTCTTCATCTTGGCGTCGGCGATCGTCTTCTTCCCCGACATGCTCGTCATGCCGTCGCCGACCTCGGCGACCACGATCCTGCTAACGGGCGCGATGGCGGCGGCGCTCGTGGTGTTCTCACGTCGTCAGCTCCGCTACTTCGAGCTCGGGCGGCGGCCGGCCAACCTGGTCGCGTCGCTGTCGCTGTTGTTGCTGGCGGCGAACGCGCTGCTTCCGGTGGTTCAGAAGCCGTACAGCATCGGCTTCTGGTGGCTCCATCTCGCCGGTGCGCTCGGCGTGCTCGGCGTGTGCGTCGGTCTCGCGGTGTCGAGGTGGATGTCGAAGTCGACGCAGGACATCTTGGCCCCGGTCCTCGCCCGGGACCCACTCGTCGCGTTCGAGCTGGGGCTCAGCCCGACGGTGCATCGATTCGTCGCCGACCTGGAGCTCAAGGACCAGATGACCCGTGACCACGTGGTCCGCACCGGGGAGCTCGCCCTGCGAGTGGGGGAGCGCTTCCGGCTCTCGGGTAGCGAGCTCCGCGATCTCGCCCTCGCCGCGATGCTCCACGACGTCGGCAAGCTCCACACGCCCGACGAGATCCTGAAGAAGCCGGCGAGCCTGACCACGGCCGAGTACGAGGTGATCAAGCTGCATCCGGTGCACGGTGAGGAGATGCTCGCCGCCGAGCCGGCGCTCGCTCGGGCCGCTCACATCGTCCGGCACCACCATGAGCGGATGGACGGGCGCGGCTACCCGGACGGCCTCGTCGGTCACGAGATCCCGCTCGCTTCGCGGATCATCGCGGCCTGCGATGCGCTCGACGCGATGACCCACGATCGTCAGTACCGCTCTGCGATGTCGGTCAAGCTCGCCTTCGCGATCCTGCGAGAGCACGCCGGGACGCAGTGGGATCCAGCGGTCGTCGAGCAGGTCATCGCCGTGCTGCCCACCATGCCGGTCGTCAGCCGACTCGACGAGGTCGGCCGGGGGACTCACGGGTACGACGCGGCGAGGGATCGAGTGCCCGACGACATCAGCGAGATCGACGTCAGCGAGCTGCTCGTGACCGTCGACGCGGAGATCTGACCCACCAGTTCGGATGGTCCCCCGGGCGGGTCGGGAGCCACTAGCGTTCGCGGTGTGACACGCGCAACGATCGAGCCAACGACGTCCGCCCTTCCGACCGCGGCCGCGACGAGTCGAACGCGAGCGTCACTCGCATGTGTCGCCGCGCTCGGGCTGGTGCTCGCAGCGTGCGGCGGGGATGACGACGACAGCGCCGAGGACACGACCACGACGACGGTCGTCGCAGCAGCGACCACCACGAGCGTCGCGCCGGCGGCGACGACGACGGCGCCCACCGCCACGACCCTGCCGCCCGTCGTCGAGTACGTCACAGAGGGCGCGACCGTCGTGGTTGCGAATGCGAGCGGCATCAACGGCGCGGCCGGACGCATGAGCGAGCGGCTCGCTGCCGTCGGCTTAGTCATGACCGATGCCACGAACTCGGCCGACACCGTGAGCAACCTGGCGACGACGCAGATCTACTACGACCCTGCGGTCGAGACGGCCCTCGCGGTCGCGGAGTCGCTCAAGCAGGCGTTCGGCGGCGGTGACATCGAGGTGCTGGAGGTCTCGATCCCGGCACCGACGGAGTCGGGTGAGCTGGGCGAGGCGAACGTGCTCGTGCTGATGGGCGACGACATCGCGGACAAGTCCCTCGAGGAGCTGCAGGGACGGGCGCCGGCGGCCGAGGAGACCACCGACGACACGACCGACGACACGACCGACGACACCACCGACGACACGACGGACGACACGACGGACGACACGACGGACGACACGACCGACGGCTGACCGACGCAGCCCGGTCAGCGTTCGTTCACCAGCTCACGCACCCGTGCGAGCAACACTTCGATCGCGGGTCGATTCAGTCCACCCTCGGGCACGATCACGTCGGCGTGCCGTTTGCTCGGCTCGATGAAGCGTTCGTGACTGGGGCGCACGGTCGTCAGGTATTGCTCGAGGATGCTCTCGGGCGAGCGACCTCGTTCGGCGACGTCGCGGCGGAGGCGGCGGATGATGCGCAAGTCGGCCGGGGTGTCGACGAAGATCTTCAGGTCGAACCGCTCGCGGAGTCGGGGTTCCCACAGCACGAGGATCCCCTCGACGACGACGACCCGCGCGGCACGCACCGTGTCGAACCGTTCCGAGCGGGCGTGGGCCGTGTAGTCGTACACCGGGACCCGCACGCTGGCGCCCGCCGTCAACGCGGCCAGGTGATCGTTCAGGAGATCCCAGTCGAACGCGTCGGGGTGGTCGTAGTTCGCAGCGGCGCGCTGCTCCAGGGGCTCGTCACATCGCTCGACGTAGTACGAGTCGAGTTTGATGAGCGAGAGGTGCTCGTCCCCGATCAGCTCGGCGAGGCGGGTCGCGATCGTCGTCTTGCCCGAGTTGCTGCCGCCGGCGACACCGATGAGGTACGGGCGTCTGAGGTGGGGGTGTGGCGGTGAGGCATCGAGGGCGTCGGACACGTCCGTACTCTACGACGCAGCTCTCCAGGGTGGCCCGAGCGCGAAGATCTCGGAGGGTGCTTGTACATGGCGTCGCCGTTCGGCCAGGCTGTGCGGGTGATCTCGGAGCGCCATCAGGCCATGCTGGAGTTCGAACGGACCTCCTGGACGTTCGACGAGCCGAAGGAGACGCTCATCCGCGCGCGGTTCCAGTGCTCGGCCGACGAGTACTATGCCGAGTTGAACGAACTGCTCGAGCAACCCGAGGCGTTGGCGCACGATCCGCTGGTCGTGCGCCGCCTGCAACGTCAGCGCATCCGCCGTCGCCGGGAACGGTTCGAGACCGGCACCGACGCGCAGGGAGGCGCACACGCATGAGCGACGTACCTGACGGCTCCGGACCCGTCCCACGGCGCACCCGCGTCGGCGACGGGGGAGCTCCGGTCAGCGGCGCGTTGGCGATGGTGCTGGCGGCGATCGCGCTCGTCGCCGGCTTCTTCATCCTCCGGTCGATCAGCGACGGTGGTGAGCAGTCGCTCGACGTGCCCGCTCCGGGAAGCACGGCGGAACCGGGTGGGGGTGACGGTACCGGCGATCCCGACGCCACCGGCAGCACCGCCGCGCCGCAGGAGACGACCACGACGACCGAGCCTCCGTTGGTCTTGACCGGTGCCTCGGTCATGGTCGCCAACGCGAACGGGATCGGCGGTTCGGCCGGTGGGATGGCGCGCACGCTCGAAGCCGCCGGTTTCACGCTGGTCGATCCGACCGATGCGTCGAGCACCGTCGGGACACTCGAAGCGTCGGTGGTCTACTACGAGCCGGCGATGGCCGGCGCGCAAGCGGTCGCCGAATCGGTGAACCGGGTGCTCGGCGGTGATCTACAGGTCTCACCGCTGCAGGGCACACCGCCGACCCAGGACGGCTCGATGGACGGCGCCGGCGTGCTGTTGATGCTCGGCACCGACAAGGCGAACAAGACCCTCGACGAGCTGAACCCGACCCAACCGGCCACCGAGGTCACGAACCCGCCGGTCGCAGGCGAGACGACCGTCCCCCCCGGCTGACCCCGTCGTTCTGTCTGCCGCGAACCGTTCGGTTCCCGGTCGTCGGCAGACAGATCGGTCACTCGTAGCGGGCGAGGACCTCGGCGGTGAGCCGTTCGATGCACCAGAGGGGTTCGCGCATCGCCCGCTCGGCCCCGAACTCCTCGGCGATCGACCACGTCGGGATCCGGTCGCGCACGTCGTCGTCGACGATCCCGACGATCGCGACCACCGGCACGGCTGCTTCCTCGCACCACGCTCGCACGCCGCCGACGACCTTGCCTTCGAAGCTCTGGGCGTCGAGGTGACCCTCGCCGGTGATGACGAGATCGGCGTCGGCGATCGCGTCGTGGAGGTCGAGCTCGTCAGCGACGAGCTCGAAACCGGGCACCAGCGTGCCACCCAACGCCGCGAGCATCCCCGCGATCCCGCCCGCGGCACCCGACCCGGGGATGGCGTCGACGTCGACGCCGAACTCGTCCCGGTAGCGCTGGGCCAACTCGTGGAGACGGGCCGTCAGCATGTTGATCTGCGCCGGCGACGCCCCCTTCTGGGGCCCGAACACGCGCGCTGCATCGGTGAAGCGAGTGGTCACGTCGCACGCGACCAGCAACTCGACACCACGCAGGCGGCCTGGTGACCGGAGCGCCTGGAGCGCGCCGAGGCCGCCGTCGGTGGTCGCGGAGCCTCCGACTCCCACGATGATGCGCTTCGCGCCGGCGGTGAACGCGGCGTCGATGAGCTCCCCGGTGCCGGCGGTCGTGGCGTGCATCGGATCGTTCCCCTCCGCACCGCCGGCGAGCACCAGCCCGCTCGCGAGCGCCATCTCGATGACCGCGGTCCCTCGTCGGAGCTGCCACGCCGCCTCCACCGGTTCACCGAGCGGGCCCGTCACCGTGGTCGTCCGGTTCGTGCCGCCCAACACCTCGAGCAGACCCTCGCCGCCGTCCGCGAGCGCCAGCTCCACGCAGTCGTGTCCGCGCTCCCA
>DATHUU010000212.1:0-6273 GCA_035461925.1 Ilumatobacter sp. | reverse complement strand
CGTGGGCGATCGACATGCCGATGCCGCCCTCCCGGATGCCGTCCTCGACCGTGACCACCGCGCGGTGTCGTGCGGCGTCGGTGATCATCGCCGGGTCGAGCGGGGCACACGACCGGACGTCCCACACGGTCACCGCCGTGCTCTCCCCTGCGAGCAGATCGGCCGCCTTCTCGGCGAACTCCAGCATCCGGCCGACTGCGAGCACGCAGGTGGTCCCGTCGCCCTTGCGGCTGCGCCTGGCCAGCAGGCCGACGCCGACCTCGCTCTCGTCGACCTGGCGGGCCGAGCCACGTGGGTACCGGATGGCGACCGGGCCGTCGTCGGCGAGCGTGGTCGCGTCGTCGAGCATCTGGTGCAGCTCCTGTGCGCTGGAAGGCGCGAGGACCCGCATGCCCGGCACCTTCGACAGCAACGCCATGTCGTAGACGCCATGGTGGCTCGCACCGTCGGGGCCGGTGATGCCGGCTCGGTCGAGACAGAACACGACCGGGAGCCGATGCATGGCGACGTCGTAGACCACTTGGTCCCAGGCTCGTGAGAGGAACGTCGAGTAGATGGCGACGACCGGTCGGAGACCCCACATCGCCATCCCCGCGGCACCGGCCACGGCGTGCTGCTCGGCGATGCCGACGTCGAAGAAGCGGTCGGGGAACCGTTCCTGGAACGGGATCAGACCGGTCGGGCCCGGCATCGCGGCCGTGATCGCCACGACCCGCTGGTCGCGCTCGGCGACCTTGATGACGGCGTCGGCGAAGGCTTGGGTGTAGCCGGTGGGGACGGCCTTCGGAGGGCCGTGCGCGGGGTCGAACACCGGAGCGTCGTGGAGGTGCTTCTCGTCGTCGTCCTCGGCCGGCGAGTAGCCGCGGCCCTTCTGTGTGAGGACGTGGACGATGATCGGGCCCTCCGCGGAGAGCTCCTCGGCGTTGCGGAACGCCGCCTCCATCTCGGCGATGTTGTGCCCGTCGACCGGACCGACGTAGCGCACGCCGAGCGCCTCGAAGAAGGACGGTGGCTGCAGGAACTCGCGGACTCCCGCCTTGAACCCCTCCATCGCCCGTTCGGCCTGGGGGCCGATCGCGGGCAGGCTGGCGAGGAACTCCTCGAGCCGCCGCTGTCGTCGCACGTACACCGGGTTGAGTCGGATGTCGGTGAGCGTGTGGGCCAGCCTGTCGGTGAGCTTGTCGGGGATGCTCGGGTGGTGCTCGCGCTCGTCACGGCCCTGCGTGTTCGCGGAGAGGTTGGACACGGTCGGCGCGTAGCTGCGGCCGTTGTCGTTGAGGACGATGATGACCCGCCGCTTCGAGTGGCCGAGGTTGTTGAGCGCCTCGTAGGCCATGCCGCCGGTCATCGCGCCATCGCCGATGACGGCGACGATGTGACGGTGGTCGTCGACGCCGGCGTCGCGAGCGACAGCCATGCCGTACGCGTACGACAGCACGGTCGAGGCGTGGCTGTTCTCGATGTGGTCGTGGCGGCTCTCCTCTCGACTCGGGTAGCCGGAGAGCCCGCCCTCCTGGCGGAGCAGCTCGAACTGCGAGCGGCGGCCGGTGACGATCTTGTGCACGTACGCCTGGTGTCCGGTGTCCCAGAGGATCGCGTCGAGCGGCGACTCGAACACGCGGTGGATCGCGAGCGACAGCTCGACAGCACCGAGGTTGGATCCGAGGTGGCCCCCGGTCTCGCTCACGGCGGCGACGACGAAGTCACGGATCTCACCGGCGAGCGTGTCGAGCTCGGGGTAGGACAGACCGCGCAGGTCGGCAGGTTCGTTCACGCGTTCGAGCAACATCTCGGGCCACACGCTACAGGTGCGTTCGCGCGGTGCCAGTCGCGGCGTCGGACTGCTCACGAACGGGTCCCGGGTCGTACGGTCGTATCCATGACGCACATCGACGGGCACGCCGGACAGCAGACGGTCGTCGCGCTGCAGGAATACGGGATCGACACGATGTTCACGCTGAACGGTGGGCACATCTGGCCGTTCTACGAGGCGGCGCGAGATCGTGGCATGCGGGTGATCGACACGCGCCACGAGCAGTCCGCCACCTTCGCTGCGGAGGCCTACGCGAAGTTGACGCGGCGGCCCGGTCTCGCCGTGCTGACGGCCGGGCCGGGCGTGACCAACGGTGTGTCCGCGGTGACGTCGGCGGGCTTCAACGGTGCTCCGCTGGTCGTGCTGGGCGGCCGCGCACCGCAGGGTCGTTGGGGCGCTGGTTCGCTGCAGGAGTTCGACCACGTCCCGTTGATGGCACCGATCACGAAGCTGGCGACCACCGTGCACGACGCGACGACCGCCGGAGCGGTCGTGCACGAGGCGACCCGCACCGCTGCCTCACCTCACCGCGGACCGGTCTTCCTCGACTTCCCGCTCGACCTGTTCGGACCGAGCGAGGGTGATGTCCCAGAAGGCGCGATCGTCGACCGGATCGAGCCCGATCCTGGAGCGGTCGCGCAGCTGGCGGAACTGGTCGCCGCGGCCGAACGGCCGGCGTTCCTCGTCGGCAGCGACGCGTACTGGGATGGCGCCGAGGGTGCGCTGGAGGCGGCGGCGACGACGCTCGGCGTCCCGTGCTTCTTCAACGGGTTGGGCCGCGGCATGCTGCCGGCCGATCACTCGCACGCCTTCCTGCGCACTCGCGGCATCCTGAAGCATCGAGCCGATCTCGTCGTCGTGATCGGCACACCGCTCGACTTCCGTGTCGGGTTCGGCCGTTTCGGTGAGGCGCGGGTGGCGCACGTCGTCGACGCCCCGAGCCAGACGGCCGGGCACGTCGATGCACTCACCGTCGTCGGTGACATCGCAGCCGTGCTCCACGGCCTCGCCGACCATGCCGGCGATCGCGTCGATCACACCAGTTGGCTGGCCGAGCTGCGCGACGCGGAGGAGGCCGCACGCGCCGAGGAGGTGCCGCTCCTGGAGGCGGGCGGCGGGCTCGTCAAGCCGACCCGGGTGTACGGCGAGCTCCGCAAGCGGCTGGAGCGTGACGCGGTGGTCGTCTGCGACGGGGGCGACTTCGTCTCGTACGCGGGCAAGTACGTCGAGGTCCACCATCCCGGCGGCTGGCTCGACACCGGCCCGTACGGTTGCCTCGGCAACGGGCTCGGTTCGGCGATCGCGGCGCGCGTCGTGCGGCCGGACTCTCAGGTGGTGCTGATGCTCGGGGACGGTGCGGCCGGCTTCTCCCTCATGGACGTCGACACCCTGGTCCGCCACCAGCTGCCCGTGGTGATGGTGGTCGGGAACAACGGCATCTGGGGGTTGGAGAAGCACCCGATGCAGTTCATCTACGGGTGGGACATGGCGTGCGACCTCCAACCGAACACCCGCTACGACGAGGTCGTGACGAGCCTCGGTGGCGGCGGTGAGACCGTGAGCGACCCGGAGGAGGTCGGCCCGGCGCTCGACCGTGCGTTCGCCAGTGGGGTGCCATACCTGGTCAACGTGATGACCGACCCCGGTGACGTCTATCCCCGCACCAGCAACCTCGCCTGACGGTTCACTCGAGCGGGTTGCAGCCGCTCCCGGCGGCGGGGAGGAGCTCGGCGTCGACGAGCTCCCAGAGCGCGGGTGACGTGGCGAGGTACCCCGTCGTCACCAGCTGCTCGATGTCGGTGGGCTCGGCCGAACGCTCGGCGAGGAACGTCTCGGCGGCGGCGATGATCGCAGCCAGCTCACGGGCGCACGCTTCGCCACCGATCGAGTCGATCGCGGCCTGGTCGAACGTGGCGTAGAGGTCGTCGGCGTCGAGCGGTTCGGTCTCGGTGACGATGTCGAGCGTGGCGACCGGAGCCTGCTCCGGCACCGAACCGCATGCCGGGTTCTCGGCCACCAGCTCGCCGTCGACGACCTCCCAATCGGTGGTCGTCTCCCGCAGGTAGCCGGCGTCGACGAGGGCCTGTTCGTCGGGCGGAGGCCCGTCCTCGAGCATGGTGTACGCGTCGATCGCGTTCCGCAGCACCGATGCGTTCGCGGTGCACGCGGCAGCAGGTGCGTCCTCGGTGATGGCGGTGATGCCGGGACGGACGACGTTCTCCTCGATCGCTCCACCCTCGGAGCACGCGGTCAGCGCCGCGAGCGATGCGGCTGCGACGAGGAGCGTCAGCCGGCGGTGCAGCACTTGGACATGAACTTGGTGCGGTCGACCACGACCCGGGTCACCTTGCCGGCGGCGACGAGCCCTCCCGAGTCGGAGGCTGTCACCGTGAAGCTCATTCGGCGGCCCTCGATCTTGTCGAGCGAGGCCTCCACCGTGACCTCGGCGCCGACGGGGGTCGGCTGGAGATGGTCGATCTGGACCCGCATGCCGACCGTCGTCTGGTCGGCGTCGAGGATGCCGTCGAGCGCCTCGACCGTCGCCTGCTCGAACAGCGCCACGAGACGCGGGGTCCCGAGCACGTCGACATCGCCCGATCCGAGGGCGCGGGCCGTGTCGGCCTCGCCGACCGTCACCCGGGCCTCTCCCTTGAGTCCGACCGCTACGTTCACGGGAGGCACGCTAACGGCCGCGATCGTCCGACACACGGACGGGTGGACGGTGTGACAACCGATCGACACGGCTCCGACACATCACCGACACGGTGGGACACGTGCGGCCGTGGCTCGTAACCTGGATGATGTGATCGATCAGGACGTCATCGAGTCGACCCTCGCCGCTGCGCTCCGCACCGGTGCCGAGTTCGCGGAGATCTACGCCGAGGACAAGCACAACACGGCGGTCGGCCTCGACGACGGCCGCATCGAACAGGTGACGTCGGGTCGCGACCGCGGCGCCGGCATCCGAGTCATCAAGGGCGACACGACGGGGTTCGCGCACACCAGCGATCTCTCGCCGGCCGGCCTCGCCGACGCGGCGATGGCGGCTGCGCAGGCCGCCAGCCAGGGGGACGGCGTCACCCGTACGGTTGCGCTCGCCCCCGCCCGTTCCCGCTCGGTCAACACGATCGACCGATTCCCCGACGACGTCCCCAAGTCGGACAAGGTCGCGCTGCTGACGCGGATGAACGATGCCGCCCGTTCCTCCGGGAGCGAGATCGTCCAGGTCGGTGCGGGATACGGCGACAGCCGCAAGCGGGTCCTGATCGCGAACTCCGACGGACTGCTCGCACGGGACGACGTGGTTCGCGTCCTCGCCCGCATCAGCGTGGTCGCGAGCGGTGACACCGGCATGCAGACCGGGTACCAATCGCTCGGTCACACGATCGGCTGGGAGCTGTTCGATCCCGACCACGACGCCTACATCGACGTCGAGGCCCTCGCGCGCGACGCGGCCCGCCAGGCGATCACCAAGCTCCGTGCACGGCCGGCGCCGTCGGGTGCGATGCCCGTCGTCATCAAGAACGGCACCGGCGGCGTGCTCTTCCACGAGGCGTGCGGACACGGTCTCGAGGCCGATCACGTGCAGAAGGGTGCGTCCGTCTACGCCGGCAAGATCGGTGCGCAGGTGGCCTCGCCGCTCGTCACCCTGGTCGACGACGGCACGTTGGCCGCGGAGTGGGGAACGATCGCGATCGACGACGAGGGACACCCCACACGGCGCAACACCCTGATCGAGGACGGGGTCCTCGTCGACTTCATGTGGGATCACGTGCGGGCTCGCAAGGACGGCAGGTCGCCGTCGGGGAACGGACGTCGTCAGAGCTACATGCACCTCCCGATGGTGCGCATGACCAACACCTTCGTGCTCGACGGCCCCGACGACCCCGCCGACATCATCGCGAGCACCGACCACGGCGTGTACATCAGCCACCTCGGAGGAGGGTCGGTCGACACGGCCACCGGCGACTTCGTGTTCGGGATGAACGAGGCGTACCTCATCGAGCACGGGGAGATCACCGAGCCGCTGCGCGAGGGCAACCTCATCGGCAACGGGCCGCAGGTGCTGCGAGACATCGACATGCTCGGGAACGACTTCGCGATGGGCAACCCGGGCACGTGTGGCAAGGACGGCCAAGGTGTCCCCGTCGGCGACGGCCAACCCACCCTGCGGGTCAAGAGCATGACGATCGGCGGGACCGCGTCATGAGGTGTCGGCTGCGGCCTGCGTGGCCGGGGAACGCTGCGATCGGCGGGACCGCATCATGAGCGACGAGACGTCGGAGCTGTTGGCGATCGCCGATCGGGTGGTCGCCCAGGCCCGGTCAGGCGAGCAGGTCGAGGCCTACGTCAGTCGCGGGACCAACACCTCGGTCGACGCCTACCAGGGGGAGATCGAGTCGTTGACCCAGGCCGGGTCGGCCGGCAGCGGCATCCGGGTCATCAGGGACGGTCGCACC
>DATHUU010000211.1:0-3192 GCA_035461925.1 Ilumatobacter sp. | reverse complement strand
CCGGGTGTCGATGTGGTCCACCTTCAACGAACCGTGGTGCTACGCCTACCTCGGCCATGCGTCCGGGATCCACGCGCCGGGCCTGCGCGACCCGAAGGCCGCCGTGACCGTGGCTCACCACGAGCTCCTCGCCCACGGGCTCGCCGTGCAGGCGATGCGGTCCGAGCGCGAACAGCTGCAGCTCGGCATCGTGATCAACCCGTCGCCGGTCCGCAGCGAGGGCTCGCCCCCCGCCGACGCCGACCAGATCCGCCGCGTCGACGCGATCCACAACCGGTGGTGGTTCGACGGTGTCCTGACGGGCGCCTACCCCGCCGATCTGCTCGACGACTTCGGCCCCCTCGCCGACGCCGTCCAACCCGGCGACCTGGCCCACGTGAGTCAGCCGATCGACTGGATCGGGATCAACTACTACTTCGACATCCTCCTGCGCGGCGTCCGACCCGACGACGACAGACCCGCGCTCCTGCAGTACCCGACCGTGTCGGGCACCAGAGAGTCCGACGTCCGTCCCGTCCACACCGACATGGGCTGGCCGATCACGCCGGAGGGGTTCACCGAACTGCTCGTGCGGCTCCGTGACGACTACCCGAACCTCCCGCCGGTGTACATCACCGAGAACGGGTGCGCGTACGACGATCCGGTGATCGACGGCCGCTGCGCCGACCCGCGCCGGATCGAGTACCTCGACCTGCACCTGCGGGCCGTGAGGGATGCGATCGACGACGGTGTCGACGTGCGCGGGTACTACCAGTGGTCGCTGATGGACAACTTCGAGTGGGCGCTCGGGTACGACAAGCGCTTCGGTCTCGTCCACGTCGACTTCGAGACGCTCGAGCGCACGTGGCGCGACAGCGCCTACTGGTATCGCGACGTCATCGCGACGAACACCGTTCCGGCGCGGGGACGTTGACATCTCGACCCGATGAGCGGATGCTCGTCCGGATGGAGGCAGCCTTCACACCACCGGGCCCGGGGAGTTGGTCGCTCGACCGCTCGCACTTCCCGGGCGGCACCACGCCGATCGCGCAGAGCCTGATCCGGGAGGCGATGCCCGCGGGCATGGAGCGGGTGTTCGCCGAGATCGGCGCGCCGATCCGACGGATCGACAGCGCGTTCGTCCACGGGTTCAACTACACCCGGGTGCGTCCACTGCTCGGCGGTGATCGAACGGTCACCAAGCTCCCACCGCTGCCGCTGCTCAAGCTGGCCTCTCGTGTCCATCCCGAGTTCCGGCGCAGGCGGAACCGGGCCCGCGCCCTGCTGCGCGACAAGCCGTTCCTCGACGTCGCGAACGAGTGGAACCGCGAGATCCGTCCGCGGCTCCGCGCTGCCAACCGCGCCTTCCAGGACGTCGACCTCGGCGCGCTCACCGACGACGAGCTGCGTGCGCACGTCGGTCGCCTCCTCGACCACTGCCGGCAGCAACTCGAGCTGCACTTCTGGTTGCACGGCCACGACATCGGACCGATCGCCCGTTTGCTGTACGAGAGCGAACGTTGGGGGCTCGACCCGAAGGAGGTGACCGGCGCGCTCGCCGGTGCCTCACCGTCGACCGCCCGCCCGGCGATGCTCCTGGCCGAGCTGCGCGACCTCGTCGACGCGGCCGGCGCCGAGGTCCGCTCGCTGGAGGACGTCCGGCAGTGCTCTCCCGAGGCGGCCGAGCTGCTCGACCAGTACCTGGCCGAGCGTGGCCAAGTGCTGGCGACCGGCTACGACATCACGTCGTTCACCTTGGGTGAGCTACCGGGCACCATCGTGTCCTGCATCCTCCATGCCGCCGCGCCGGAGGAGGGTGACGCGGACGAGATCGCTCGACGTCTGCGCGAGCAGGTCCCGGCTGCGGCACGATCGTTGTTCGACGAGTACCTCGCGGATGCCCGCGCGGTGATGGACATGCGCGACGACAACGGCCCGCTCACCGCAGAGTGGCCGCTCGGGCTGCTCCGCCTGGCGCTGCTCGAGGCCGGACGCCGTCTCGTCGCGTCGGGCCGACTGGTCGACGCCGAGCACACGCTCGAGCTGACCCCCGCCGAGGCGCGACGACTCTTCGGCGACCTGCCACCCGCCGACGAGATCGCCCGGCGAGCGGCAGAGCGGCTGGCGCTGGCACAGCTCGAACCCCCGCTCACGCTCGGCCCGACCGAACCCGAGCCGCCGCTCGACGTCCTGCCGGACCCGTTGCCACAGCTCGTCGGCATGGTGCAGACCGCCATGCGCCACCTGGGGATGGACGGCCAGCTCGCGACCGACCCACTGGTGGGGGTCGGTGTCGGTACGACGAACTACACCGGTGTCGTGCGCACTGCGGCATCCGCCGACGAAGCGATCGAGAAGCTCGAACCGGGCGACGTCCTGGTCGTCCGGGCGACCTCGCCGGCGTTCAACGCCGTGCTGACGATCGCCGGCGCGGTGGTCACCTCCAGCGGCGGTGCCATGTCGCACGCCGCAGTCCTCGCTCGCGAGCTGGGCATCCCGGCGGTGGTGGGCGCGGCCGGGGCACTCGACATCCCCGACGGCGCGACGGTCGAGGTCGATCCGGTCGCCGGCCGGGTCGCCGTGGTCGATGCGACAGTGGAGCCGGTCCCGGTCAGCTGACGTCGAGCAGGTCGACGACGAAGATCAGGGTCTCGTTCGGGGCGATGACCCCGCCGGCCCCCTGGGCGCCGTACCCCATGTGGGGTGGGATGTGGAGCGTGCGGCGACCGCCGACCTTCATCCCCTGGACGCCCTCGTCCCAGCCCTGGATCACGTGGCCCCGGCCGAGCGGGAACTGGAACGGTTCCATCCGATCCCACGATGCGTCGAACTGTCGCCCGTTCGACCAGGAGACGCCGACGTAGTGGACGCTCACGGTCGCACCGGTGATCGCCTCGTCGCCCTTGCCGACGACGTCGTCGATGACGACCAGTTCGGCCGGCTTGTCGGTGTCGGGAACGGTGACCTCGGGCTTGCGCATCCGGCCAGGGTAACGGCAGGGGCCGGTCAGGCCGACTCGACGATGCGGCGGATCGCGGGCCACGCGGCGGCGAAGCCGGCGTGGAGCGGGTGCTGGTCGACCTCGTCGGGCGAGTACCAGCCGATGGCGTCGGTCTCGAAGTTGATCGAGGCGCCGAACTCGCCGGGGACCTCGACGACGAACGTGGTGTAGGCCCAGTCGATCGCCGGCGAGAACACCGTGCTGCCGAGCAC
>DATHUU010000210.1:0-5732 GCA_035461925.1 Ilumatobacter sp. | reverse complement strand
GCCTTCAGGGCGTCGTTGACCTTCTCCTTCATCCGCTCGTAGCTCATCGCCGAGTCGGCGGTGGTGAAGCCGACGTTGGCCTTGCGGAGGTCCTGCGTCCCGAGGTTGGACGTCATGATCAGGACGGTGTTGCGGAAGTCGACCGAGCGCCCCTGGCTGTCGGTGAGGCGGCCTTCCTCCAGGATCTGGAGCAGGGTGTTGAACACGTCGGGGTGGGCCTTCTCGATCTCGTCGAACAGCACGACGGAGAACGGCTTGCGCCGGACGGCCTCCGTGAGCTGGCCGCCCTCTTCGTAGCCGACGTAGCCCGGAGGCGAACCGACGAGCCGGCTCACCGTGTGCTTCTCCATGTACTCGGACATGTCGAGCGTGATGAGGGCCGTGTCGTCACCGAACAAGAACTCGGCGAGCGTCTTGGCGAGCTCGGTCTTGCCGACGCCGGTGGGCCCGAGGAAGATGAACGAACCGCTCGGACGGCGGGGATCCTTCAGGCCCGCCCGGGTGCGGCGGATCGACTGCGACACTGCGGCCACGGCGTTCTCCTGGCCGATGATCCGCTTGTGCAGCTCGTCCTCCATGTGGATGAGCTTGGCGGTCTCCTCCTCGGTCAGCTTGTAGACCGGGATGCCCGTCCAGAGCGAGAGCACCTCGGCGACGGCCTCCTCGTCGACCTCGTCGAACAGGTCGACCCCTTCGGCCCGGACCTCGACCTCTTTGGTGGCCTTCTCCTCGAGCAGCGACTTCTCCTGGTCGCGGAGGCGGCCGGCCTCTTCGAATTGCTGCTCTTCGACGGCGCGCTTCTTGGCCTCTTGGACCTCCTCGAGCCGTCGCTCGAGGTCGCGCAGGTCGGGCGGGGTCTGCATCCGCTTGATCCGCAAGCGGGAACCGGCCTCGTCGATGAGGTCGATCGCCTTGTCGGGCAGGTGGCGGTCGGAGATGTAGCGGTCGGCCAGGTTGGCCGCCGCGACGAGCGCCTGGTCGGTGATGGTGACCCGGTGGTGCGATTCGTACTGGTCGCGGATGCCCTTCAGGATCTCGATCGTGTGGGCGAGGGTGGGCTCGTCGACCTTGACCGGCTGGAAGCGCCGCTCGAGCGCAGCGTCCTTCTCGACGTGCTTGCGGTACTCGTCGAGCGTGGTCGCTCCGACGGTCTGCAGCTCGCCGCGGGCGAGCATCGGCTTCAGGATCGACGCGGCGTCGATCGCGCCCTCGGCAGCACCCGCACCGACGAGGGTGTGGATCTCGTCGATGAACAAGATGATGTCGCCGCGGGTCTTGATCTCCTTGAGCACCTTCTTCAACCGCTCCTCGAAGTCGCCGCGATAGCGGGAACCCGCCACCAGCGCTCCGAGGTCGAGGGTGTACAGCTGCTTGCCGGCCAAGGTGTCGGGCACGTCGTTGTTGACGATCTTCTGGGCGAGGCCCTCGACGATCGCCGTCTTGCCGACGCCCGGCTCGCCGACGAGCACCGGGTTGTTCTTCGTGCGGCGGGAGAGGATCTGCATGACCCGCTCGAGCTCGCGGCTGCGGCCGATCACGGGGTCGAGCTGATGGTCACGGGCCATCTGGGTGAGGTTGCGACCGAACTGGTCGAGGATCTGGCTGTTCTTGTCGTCGTCGCCCTTCTGGGAGCCGGCGGCGACGCCCGCACCCTCCTGGCCGGCGGCGCTGCGGCCACCGCCCGGCGACTCGCTACCCGACCCGGTCGGCCCCTGATAGCCGGACAGGAGCTGGATGACCTGCTGGCGGACCCGGCTGAGGTCGGCGCCGAGCTTGACGAGCACCTGGGCCGCGACGCCCTCACCCTCGCGGATGAGACCGAGCAGGATGTGCTCGGTGCCGATGTAGTTGTGGCCGAGCTGCAGGGCCTCCCGGAGCGACAGCTCGAGCACCTTCTTGGCCCGCGGGGTGAACGGGATGTGACCCGAGGGGGACGAGCCGCCCTGGCCGATGATCTCCTCGACCTGGTTGCGGACCGCTTCGAGTGAGATGGAGAGCGACTCGAGCGCTTTCGCCGCGACCCCCTCGCCCTCGTGGATCAGCCCGAGCAGGATGTGCTCGGTGCCGATGTAGCTGTGGTTCAGCAGGCGTGCTTCCTCTTGGGCGAGGACCACGACCCGACGAGCCCGATCGGTGAAGCGTTCGAACATGTGTCGCCTTCCATGTGAGTGGCGAATACGTGTACCCACTCTACCGGCGCGATCGTGCCGTCCCCGTCGCTCCCGGATCGTCACCCGCGAGGTCGCGTGCTCGAGTGCCCCTCGCGTCCGGGCACGACGCGGGTTCGGGGGAGTGATCGCGCCACGTCGCGGCGTACGGTGTACCGGTGCCCGCGACACCGGCCGAACCATCCCGCCGAGGGCAGCGCCGTGATCAGCGCCGTGATCAACGCCGTGCATGGTCCGCGCTCGACACCCCGCACGGCTTCGAGCGGTGCGTGCGAGCCACGCTGCGTGAGCTCTACGGGTACGTCGCCCTGCTCTCCGGGCACGATCGTCGGCAGGCCGAACGGCTGGTCGGCGACGTCTACCGGTCGCTGTTCCGTGCCGCCAGCGCCGGACACGTCGAGTCGGTGACGCTGGGCGCGTTGCGCAGCGCCGCTCGGCGTGCCGGGTTGGAGGAGCACCGGGTCGAGCTGGCGATGGTCGACGAGGTGAGTCGAGCGCCGGTGTCGACGATCTCCGAGCTGTCGCCGCTCGAGCGGGCGGTGCTCGTGCTGCGGCACGTGAACGGGATGTCGACCGATCGGGCCGCGATGGAGCTCGGACGCCAGGAGCGCGAGGTCGCCGCGATCGGGGCCCACGCGGTGCGCCGGTTGCGGGGCACCGATGACACGTCCGGGGCCTGGCTCCGCGCCTACCTCGGACCGTCGGTCACCCCGGCGGCCGGGCTCGTCGACCGCATCGTGGCGCACCTGGGCGAGCCCGACCCGGCGGACGTCGATCACGAGCCGGACGAGCCGGACGCGCCGGACGCGCCATCGGTCGAGGTGCCCGCCGACCAGCCGGACGCGATGCCGGACGACGTGCCCACCGACGAGCCGGACGGAACGCCGGACGGAACGCCGGACGCAACGCCGGACGCAACGCCGGACGACGCGCCGGTCGAGGCAGCAGACGACATGGCCGTCGTGGCCGACGAGGCGTTTCCGGCCGCTGTGTTGGAGACGACCGAGCTCGCGATCGTCGAGCGGCCGACGGTCGAAGTGCCGACGATCCGCGACGCCGAGGTGCCGGCGGCAGCGATCGATCCCCTCGTCGCCGATCCAGCCGCCATGACCGACCGGGGCGACGAGCCCGGTCGACCCCGGTGGGCACGGTTGATCGGTGCCGCGTTGCTCGTCGGCCTCGTCGTCGCGCTGGTCTGGCTGGCACTGCGTGGTGACCCCGGCGACACCATCGAGTCGACCCCCCAGCCGACCCCACAACCGACAGCGCAGCCGAGCCCACAGCCGACCCCGCAGCCCACCTCCGGCTCGGTCGGCCCCCCCGGCGAGCCCGAGGCCGACACGACCACCACGACCGACCCGACGAGCGGATCGCCGGCGGCGCCGGTCGAGCTCGGCTTCGATCCGGTCTGTGCCGATCGGATCGGTGCCGAACCCGAGGCCCGGTCGTGGGGCGACACGTTCGGTCCGCTCGGGTCCGAGCCGGTGCTCACCATCACCCTGCCGGAGTCGGTCGATACGGCGGCCGACCCCGAGCGGGCCGCCGCCGAGCCCACCACGATCCTTCGGCCCGACGGTCTGATCGTCGCCGTGCGACCCGCAGGTGAGCACCGGGCCGCCACGACGATCGTGGCGCGGGTGGGGCTCGACGGCACCGTCGCGTGGGTCCGGTGCATCGACGAGCTCGCCCGGGTCGCGTCGGTGCCCGACGCCGGCGTCGACCTCGCGTGGCGGCCGGTGGACGACGGGGGGACCTGGTCGGCGCTGTCGATCGTCGACGGCTCCGACGGCGACCCGCTGGACGAGGAGCAGAGCCGTGTGCTCGACGCGCCGACCCGGACCGCCGACGACGCCGACGGCCCGACACTCGGCTTCAGCTACGACAGCGAGCTCGGCCGTTCGGTCATCGCCGGTCTCGACGGCGGTCGCGTCGTGTGGACCGCACCCGACGTGATGCTCCCGGACGGCGACGGGTTCCGTGCGATCGCGGTCGACGGCGTCGCCCTCGTCCAGTCCTGCGCCCGGTCAGGTGAAGTGGCCGATGGAGTGGCCGATGGAGTGGCGGACGGTGCATCCGACTGTGCC
This sequence comes from Ilumatobacter sp., assembly GCA_035461925.1. GTDB lineage: Bacteria > Actinomycetota > Acidimicrobiia > Acidimicrobiales > Ilumatobacteraceae > Ilumatobacter. Next base: position 1,480 of record DATHUU010000210.1, on the reverse strand, counting down.
GCGGGGGAGCTCCACGGGTACGACCTCGGGTCCGGCGAGCGGTTGTGGTCCCGGGAGGGTCTGCACGAGGTCGCAGCATCGGGCGACGGGTTCGCGCTCGTGGGCGACGGATCGGTCTGGGAGCTCCTCGACGCTCGGGCCGGCCTCGGCGGCGATGCTCAACGATGGGCCTCCGACACGTTCGACGTCGGCGACGATCCCGACGTCGGGTTCGTCGTCCAGGACGGCGCCGCGCTCGTCGTGGCGCAGCCGGGTGTCGTGTCGGTGTGGCTCCCGGAGGGCGTCGTCGAGGCCGACGAGGTGGTCGTGCTCCCGTGACGGCTGATTCGACCGGGGTTTCCGGCCGGCACCGTCCTGGCCTAGCCTGCGAGACGTGTCCGGCGCCCGACTGACGTCTCCGCTGCTGTCCGTCCCGGGCATGGACGCGGACCGCGAGCGGATCGAGGCCGCGATGCTGGCCGCCGTGGTCACCTCCGACCCGTACCTCACCGAGATCGCGTCGCACCTGATCGTGGCGGGTGGGAAGCGGCTGCGACCCGTCCTGGCCGTCGTCGCCGGCCAGCTCGCCGCAGGGGAGGCGAGCGACGACGTCGTGCAGGGCGGGGTCGCCTGCGAGCTCGTCCACCTGGGGTCGCTCTACCACGACGACGTGATGGACGAGGCCGAGACGCGACGGGGTGTCGAGACCGTCAACGCCCGGTGGGGCAACCTCCAGGCGATCCTGGCGGGCGACTTCCTGCTGTCGCGGGCCAGCGAGATCGCAGCCTCACTCGGCACCGAGGTCGCCGGGCTGCTCGCCCGCACGATCGGCTGGCTGTGCGAGGGACAGATCGAGGAGCTGCGACACACCTACGACACGAGCCGGCCCGAGGAGAGCTACTTCGCGTCGATCCACGGCAAGACCGCCTCGCTCTACGGGACCGCCGCCCGGATCGGTGGGATCGTCGCCGGGCTCGACCGCGACACGATCGACGCCCTGACCGACTACGGCAACGCCTACGGCATGGTGTTCCAGATCGTCGACGACGTGCTCGACCTCACGGCGACAACCGCCGAGCTCGGCAAGCCGGCGGGTCACGATCTCGAAGAGGGGGTGTACACGCTGCCGGTCTTGCGCACGCTCGCCCGCGGCGACGCGGCCGCGCGCGACCTGTGCGGCCTGCTCGGTGAGCCGCTCGACGCAGGGCGGCGCGACCAAGCCCTCGCGATCGTGCGTTCCGGTGACGGCATCGCCTCCGCGGTCGAGACCGCGCGTGCATACGTCGCCCAGGCCGTGTCGGCCTGCGACCAGTTCGGCGAGAGCGATCTCGTCGACGCGCTCCGGGCCGCGCCGGCGGCGCTGCTGTCGACCGTGCTCACCGAGGCGACCTGACCTCGGAGCGAGCGGGCCCGCCACGCGGTTCGCGTCGCATCAGCCAGTAGGTTTCCCGCGCGTGCACGTGGTGATCATCGGAGCGGGCGAGGTCGGCTGGTACCTCGC
>DATHUU010000209.1:0-4151 GCA_035461925.1 Ilumatobacter sp. | reverse complement strand
GGATCGGGTTCCGCTGGGCTGGAACCGGGGTCGTTGGCGACGGTCAGGCGAAGCGGACGGGGAGGTGCTCGGGGCCGAAGATGCCGACGGTGCCGGGCTTCCAGGTGGCCTCGCCGGCGAGCTCGAGGTTCGGCATCCGCTGGGACATGATCGTGAGCGCCTCCTGCTGTTCCGCGCGGGCGAGCGCGGCGCCGAGGCAGTAGTGGATGCCCGACCCGAACGTGAGCTGCGGCTTGGCGGACGGTTCCTTGGTGATGTCGAACACCATCGGGTCGTCGAACACGGCTGGGTCGCGGTTCGCCGTCGCGAGGGAGAGCGCCAGGAAGGTGCCCTTCGGGAACAGGACCCCGTTGTACTCGATGTCCTCGCTCGCGAACCGGGCGGTGCCACGCACCGTGCCGAAGTACCGCATCGTCTCCTCCACCGCCCGCGGCGCCAGCTCGGGCCGCTCGGCGAGGAGCGTCCACTGCTCCCGGTGCTGGGCGAACAGCCAGGTCGAGCAGCCGAGCTGGTTGCGGGTCGTGTCGGTCCCGGCCATCAGCACCGCCTCGCACAGCATGACGAGCTCGGCGTGGGTGAGCCGGTCGCCCTCCTCGTCGGCGGCGATCAGGGCCGAGATGAGGTCGTCGCTCGGGGAGGAACGCCGCTCCTCGATCAGATCGGAGACGTAGGCGTCGAGCTCGTCCTGCGCTCGCAGGATCAGCTCCTTGTCCTCGGCCAGGTTGCCGTTGAAGATCCGGAAGATGTCGGTCGCCCAGCCCGAGAACAGCTTCCAGTCCTCCTTCGGCGCGCCGAACAGCTCGCAGATGATCGGGATCGGATACGGCTCGCAGAAGTCGACCGCGATGTCCGCCTCACCCCGGTCGACGAACTCGTCGATCAAGGAGTTCACGACCTCGCGCATGTAGGGGCGCAGGGCGTCCGCGTGGCGGGGCGAGAACGCCGGGCCGACGAGCCGCCGCAGACGGGTGTGCACCTCGCCCTCGGCGGAGAGGATCGAGGTCCGGCGCCGGGCGAGCCACTCCGGGTCGTCGATGCCCGACATCTCGAGGATCTGGCCGGACGCGCTGTGCCATCGCTTGTCGCGGAGCATCGCGACGACGTCGTCGTAGCGGAGCGCGGTCACCCCGAACACGTTCTTCGCGAGCCAGTGCTCGGCCGCGAGCTCGGAGGTCACGCGTCGGTGCTCCTCCTGGGGAACCTTCGGGTCGTCCAGCCACGTCAAGTCGGGTAGCTCGAGCTCGGTCACCGGCGTCGTCATGGGACGACGTTACGTGATCCGGAGGGGGTCCGACCGCGTCGGACCGCCGGTCAGGCGAACGCCGCCAAGGCGTCGACGTGAGGCGTGCCGAGGAACTCGGCGACCGGGCCGTTGGTGACGTGACCGGCCGCCGTGTTCACGCCGAGCGCGAGCGCCGGGTCGGCCTGGGCCGCGCCGGCCGCGCCGTGGAGCGCGACGTCGAGGATGTACGGCAGCGTGGCGTTCGTCAGCGCGTAGGTCGACGTGTGCGGCACCGCTCCGGGCATGTTGCCCACCGCGTAGTGGACGACGCCGTGCAGCTCGTAGGTCGGTTCCTGGTGCGTCGTCTCGTGGATCGTCTCGATGCAACCACCCTGGTCGACCGCGACGTCGACGATCACCGACCGCGGCTTCATCGCCCGCACCATCGCCTCGTCGATCACGACCGGCGCCCGGCCACCCGCCACCAGGACGGCCCCGATGACCAGATCGGCCTCCAGGACCGACCGCTCGATCGCACCGCGGTTGGAGGCGAGCGTGATGATGCGGCCCCGGTGGATCTGGTCGACCCAGCGCAGCCGGTCGAGGTTCTTGTCGATGAGGACGACCTCGGCTTCCATGCCGGCTGCGATCCAGGCGGCGTTCCAGCCGACGTTGCCTGCGCCGAGCACCACGACCTTCGCCGGCCGGACACCGGGTGCGCCGCCCATCAGGACGCCACGGCCACCGTTGTGACGTTCGAGGTAGTGGGCACCCATCTGTGGCGCCAGGCGGCCGGCGACCTCGCTCATCGGGGCGAGGAGCGGGAGCGCGCCGTCGGTGGTCTGCACGGTCTCGTAGGCGATGCCGGTGGTGCCGGCGTCGAGCAGCGCGCGGGCGACGGCCGGGTAGGCGGCGAGGTGGAGGTAGGTGAACAACGTGAGGTCGGGGCGCAGGAACCCGAACTCCTCCTCCTTGGGCTCCTTCACCTTCACGACCAGCTGCTGCGACCAGGCGTCCGCGGCGGTCGGGACGATGTCGGCACCAGCGGCGCGGTAGTCGTCGTCGCTGATCGAGGCCCCCTCGCCGGCGCCCGTCTCGACGAACACGTCGATCCCGTGCCGCTCGAGCTCGCGCACGCCGTCGGGTGTCATCGCCACCCGGTGCTCGAGGGTCTTGATCTCCTTGGGGACGCCGACGGTCCGGATCACTGCCATGTGCCCATCATTCCGATGCCGGCACCACAGATGTCAGGGAGAAACGTGGCAGAATCGTACGGTGGCACAGGAATCGAGCGTCCTCGACCGGGTCGACCGTGAGATCCTCGGAATACTGCGCTCGGACGCACGAATCAGCTGGCGGGACCTGGGTGCACTCGTCCACCTGGCGCCGACGTCGGCGGCCGATCGGGTGCGCCGGTTGGAGCGCGAGGGGGTGATCGAGGGGTACACGGTCCGGGTCGATCCGGCGGCGCTCGGTCGCACGGTTCGCGCGGTGGTCGACGTGAGTCTCGGTGCCGGTGACCAGATGGACCGCTTCGAGGCTGCGCTCGCGGAGCGTGAGGAGGTGACGTTCGCCGCGTACGTCACCGGTACGGCTGACTACTCGATCAACGTCGAGTGCGAGGGCGCCGAGGGACTCGACGCGTTCGTGCGATGGCTGCGCGCCGATGTCGGCGTGGCGAGGACCGAGACCAAGCTCCTGTTGCGCGTCGTCGCCGGGTGACGGTCGAGTCGGGCCGGCAGTTCAGCCCACGTGGTCGGCGAGACAGGCATCGCCCCCACACACGTCGACGTACTCGCCGTCGAAGAGGAACGATGCCTTCTGCCGGCGGGCGTCGGGGTCCGCGCGCGGGTCCTCGTGCGAGTCGTCGCCCGCACGTGGCGGCGTCGCTTCGAACGGCATCGGGGCCATGCCCGAGTCCCAGATGACGATCGCGGACGTCGACTCGCCCGGCACCGCAGTGTCGAGCCCCCATGCGGGGTCGCCGGCGAACCGGCCCTCGGGGACGACGGGCCGGTGGATCGGGATGCCCATCGTGCGAGCTTCGACCAGCGCGGACAGCACGGACACCTGGTGGTCGCCGTAGGCGACGTGCAGGAGCAGGTCCTTCGTGGGGGTGCCCGGCAGCGGGTCGTCGACGACGTGGTGCACGTAGCCGGCGCCCTCGCCGCGGTCCCACAACATCTGGATGACCGAGATGATGAGCATCCGGTCGAGCGTGCTCGGGTAGGCGGGCTCCATGATCGCCTCGTACACGTCGAAGTCGACCGAGCGGGGGAGCAGGAGGGAGTAGTTCATCCCCGGCACACCGAGGACCGCGCGCTCGAAGTCGGGTGACACTGCCGCGAGCATCAGCCCCATGATGCCGCCCTGGCTGTTGCCGTCGTAGTGGAGGACGGAGTTGTCGATCATCGGTGAACCGTCGGGGCGCTGGAAGGCCGGGTCGGCGACGAGGCCGACGTCGGCGAGCATCAGTCGACCGAGCACGATCTGGTTGAGCACACCCTGCTGGAGACGGTCGGCGATCGTCGGGAAGCCCGAGATCTCGGTCAGCGTGGCGGCTGCGTTGCCGACGTCGTCCTCGCTCATGCCGGCCCACTTGGTCGCGCAATGCACGACGTCGTGCTCGTTCGTCATGTCGCGCACGTTGCCGGCGTTGATCTCGAAGTGGCTGCCGAGCAGGCCGTGCCCGTACTGCACCATGCGCGCGGGTTCGGTGCCCGCCAGCGTCGCATCGGCGATGTTGCAGACGAACGGGGCCTCGAGCGTCCCGTTGCGAGCCGGTCGCCCGTCGTCTCCGGTGTCGAAGCGATTGCCCGGGCCGCCGTCACCGGTGAGCCAATTGGGCACCGTGAAGGTTCCGACGACCTGCCGCGCCACTCCTTCCCCGTCGAGCTCGACGGGATCGCCGACCTCGGTGATGGTGAAG
>DATHUU010000208.1:0-4825 GCA_035461925.1 Ilumatobacter sp. | reverse complement strand
ACCGGCCGATCGCCCGCCGAACACCGTGACCACCTACGGCATGACCGAGACCGGCAGCGGCGTGGTGTACGACCGCCGGCCTCTCGATGGCGTCGAGCTGTGGGTCGTCGACGGCGAGGTGCACCTGCGTTGCCCGATGCTGTTGCGCTGCTACCGGGACGGGCGCGACCCGCGTCTGCCCGGTGGCTGGTTCCCGACCGGCGACCTCGGTGAGATCGGACCGGACGGCCTGCTGACCGTCCACGGCCGGCGCGGCGATCTGATCATCACGGGCGGCGAGAACGTCTGGCCCGAGCCGATCGAGGTGGTCCTGCGGTCCGTGCCCGGCGTCGCCGACGCCGCGGTCGTCGGACGCCCGGATCCCGAGTGGGGCGAGCTGGTCGTCGCCCTGATCGTGCCGACCGATCCGAGCACCCCGCCGACGCTCGAGCAGATCCGGGACCGCGTCAAGTCGGAGCTCCCCGCCTACTGCGCGCCACGCGCCGTCGTCGTCTGCTCGGCGTTGCCGCGCACTGCGCTCGGCAAGTTGCAGCGATCGGAGTTGGCGCGGTCCGACCAGACCCGAGCCGACCGGTAGGGTGCCGACCGTGCCCACGGTTCGCTCACGAACGACCCCTCACCGTGGTCGGGCGGAGCGATCGGCGGTGAGCGCCGCTCTTCCCGGCGCCTACTGGCGACAGTGGAGCGCCAGCGCGATCAGCAACCTCGGCGACGGCGTCAACTTCGTCGCCATCCCACTCCTCGCGTTCTCGCTCACCGACGACGAGCGCCTGCTGGCACTGACCACGCTCGCCACCTTCCTGCCGTGGCTCGTGCTCGCGATCCCTGTCGGCACGGTCGTCGACCGGCTGGATCGACAGGCGCTCATGGTCGCTGCCAGCGTCGTGAGGATCGCCTTGTTCAGCACGGTCGCGGTCGGCGCGGTCGACGGGTGGCTCTCGATCTGGTTGCTCGTCATCCTGCTCCTGGTGGTCGGATCGTGCGAGGTGCTGTTCGACAGCTCCGCCCAGGCCTTCCTGCCGATGCTCGTCGACACCGAGCAGCTCGCCCGAGCCAACGGGCTGCTCTTCGCCGCCGAGATCGTCGCCGGGAGCCTGGCCGGCCTCGCGCTGGGAGCATTCCTGTTCGACGCGTCGAACGGGCTCCCGTTCGCAGCCAACGCCGCGTCGTTCGCGGTGGCGGCACTCCTCATCGTCACGATCCGGGTCCGCCGATCGGCGCGGGCTCCGAGGTCCGACCTCACCGACGACCGCCGGCGGGGCGCCGGCATCGCCTGGCTGCGAGCCGAGCCCGTCCTGGTGACCCTCGCGGCACTGTTCACGATCACCAATCTCGGGCTGATGTTCGGCCAGGGGATCTTCGTCAAGTACGCCTCGGTCGAGCTCGGACTCGACAGCGTCGAGTACGGCATCCTGCTCGCGATCACCGCGATGGGGGCGGCCACGGGAGGACTCGCCGGCCATCGTGTGATCTCGCGCCTCGGGCTGCGCGCCTCGGTGGTGGTGCCCTTCGCCGTGTTCGGCCCGGCACAGGTCATCATCGGGCTGGCTCCGGCCGCGTGGATCGTCGGTGTGGTCGGGTTCGTGCTCGGGTTCGCGATCACGACCTGGAACGTCGCGACGGTCACGGTGCGGCAGCGCATCATCCCGAGCGAGCGGTTCGGGCGCGTCAACGCGGTCTATCGCTGGCTGGGTGCCGCCGCCAGTGCCGTCGGCATCGCCGCGGGCGGCTTCGTCGCGTACGCGACCGATCTGCGCGCGCCGTTCCTGCTGGGCGGCGCGATCACCGTCGTCGCCGCGGCGCTCTTCGCCCGTCCGGTGCTCGACGGTCTGGCCCCGGAACGGCTCGCTTGACGGCGGACCGCGGTGATCACCCGGCGCTCACGACACCGGCGCCACCGTCGATCACGAACGTCTCGCCCGTGATCCAGGACGCCTGCTCCGACGCGAGGAAGACCGCCAGGTTCGCGATGTCCTCGGGGGTCCCGAGACGTCGCGTCGGCATCCTGGCCGCCAGCTGATCACCGAAGTTCTCGATGAGCAGGGCCGAGAAGTCGGTCTGGACCAGACCCGGCGCGATCCCGACGACCCGGTTCGGGCCGAGCTCGAGCGCGAGCTGCCGCGTGAGATGGATGAGCGCCGCCTTCGTGAGGTTGTAGACGCCGAGCCCGAACTCCGTGCGGAGCCCGCCGACCGACGAGATGTTCACGATGACACCCGGCCGCTCGGCGAGCGCGAGCTCGTGCGCCGCCTGGGACCAGAAGAGCGGGCCCCGCAAGTTGACCTGGAACGTCTTGTCGAACTGGGCCGGGTCGACCCCCAGGGTGGCACCGAAGTACGGGTTCGTGGCCGCGTTGTTCACCAGGATGTCGAGCCGGCCGAACCGCTCGACGGTGGTTGCGACACAGCCCCTCGCGGCCTCGACGTCACCGGCGTTGGCGGCGAACGTCGCGATCTCGCCATCGATCCCGCCCGCCACGATCTCGGTAGCCGCGGCGTCGAGCTGCTCCTGCTTGCGGGACGAGATCATCACCGACGCTCCCGCCTCGGCGAACCCCGTCGCGATCGCCTTGCCGATGCCCTTCGACCCGCCCGTGACGAGCGCGACCTTCCCTGCCAGCGAGATCTGCATGCCCGGAACGTAGCCGGTCGGTCAGTCCGTCAGGACGCCGTCGTCCACCTCGTCGGCCGCGACCGCACCGACCCGGATCCGGACGAGGCGGATCCGGCGCCCCTCGACTTCCTCGGCGGTGAAGCGCCATCCGTCGACCTCGAGCTGCTCACCCGGGTCGGGCACGTGACCGAGGGTGTTGAAGACCAGGCCGCCGAGCGTGTCCCAGTCGTCGTTGGGCAGCGATCCGCCGAGCAGCTCGTTGAGCTCGTCGATCGAGGTGCCACCGTCGACGAGGTAGTCGCCGTCCGGCAAGCGCTCGACGGTGTGCTCCTCGATGTCGTACTCGTCGACGATCTCACCCACCAGCTCTTCGAGGCAGTCCTCGAGCGTCACCAGCCCGGCGATGCCGCCGTACTCGTCGGCCACGATCGCGAGGTGGAACTTGCCGGCCTGCATCTCGCGCATCAACCTGCTCACCGGCTTGTTCTCGGGGATGAACCGCACGGGGCGGACGAGGTCGAGCACGGACAGGTCGCCGCGACCCTCCCGCTCGGCACGGATCAGATCCTTCGCGTACGCGAGGCCGATGACGTCGTCGTCCCCCGGACCGAACACCGGGAGCCGGCTGTAGCCGTGAGAGATCGCGAGGTCGAGGGCGGCCGTCACGGTGGCCTCGTTCGGGATGATCACCATGTCGGGACGCGGCATCATGATCTCGCGCGCGACCGTGTCACCGAACTCGATGATGCTCTCGATGAGCTCTCGCTCCTCGTGCTCGATCACCTCGTCCTCCGCGGCGGCCTCCACGATCCCGAGCAGCTCCTGCTCGCTCACGAACGGACCTTGCTTCAGGCCCTTGCCGGGCAACAGCACGTTCGTCAGGCCGATGAGCCCGCGTGAGACGATCCGCAGCGGCGGGAACGACACCATCAGCTCGACGAACCGCGCGGTGGCCAGCGCGGCGCGCTCGGCCGACAGCACCGCCCAGGTCTTGGGCATCGCCTCGGACAGCACGAAGAACACCACCACGTTGAGGACGAAGGCGATAACGACACCGATCGGGCCGAACATGCGATCGGCGACGAGCGACGTCAGGAAGGCCTGCCCGGTCTGGAGGAACGTCACCGTCACGAGGACCGGGTTGATGAACCGCTCGGGATGGGTGACCAGTCGCCCGAGCGCGTGTGCGGACTTGGTGTCGAGCGACTCGGCAAGCGCCTGCGCCTTCACCCGCGAGATCCGGTTGAGCGACGTCTCGGCGACGGCAAGGAAGACGAGGACGATGAGGATGAGCACGATCGCGATGACCATCAGCGCGTCGACACCGGTGAATTCGACGGCGATCATGCCCCGACCTCCGTCGAGCCGGTCGCGTCCGGTTCGTCGCCATCGGGTTCGTCATGGACCTGGCGGAAACCGGCCGGAGCCGGTCCGCCCCAGTGGAGCTCGACCAGGAGCGCGCGCTCACGCTCGCGCATCGAGGCGGCCTCGTCGGGATCGGCGTGGTCGTGACCGCAGATGTGGAGCACCCCGTGCACGGTGAGCAGCGCGAGCTCGTCGTCGAGGTTCCCCGCATGGTCGGGCGCCGACTCGGCGGCCACCGCCGGACAGATCACGAGGTCGCCGATGAGGGACGGCCCGGGGGCGTCGCCACCGAACGGGTCGAGGGGGAAGGACAAGACGTCGGTCGGGCCGTCCTCGCCCATGTGCTCGGCGTTCAGCTCGGCCATCTCGTCGCGGTCGACGAAGGTCAGCGTCAGCTCTCCGACGCAGCCCTCGGCGAGGAGCGCGGCGACCGCGAGGGCCGCCCACCGGTCGGCGTCGACCGGGACCTCGTTCTGCTCGTCGCTCACCACGACGTGCACCGAGCGGTCCGGCGCGACGCCGGTGGGACTGGAAGGGTCAGCCATCGCTCGTGGCACTCCGTCGGTCGGGGCGCGGGCGGCCGGACGGGGGCCGCGTCACACCCTCGGCCTCGCGCTCGTACGCCGCAACGATGTCGGCCACGATCTGATGTCGAACGACGTCGGCGGTGCTCAGGTGCACGAACGCGAGGTCGTCGACGCCCGTCAGGATTCGCTCCAGTCCTTTGACGCCCGACCGGCCGTCGGGCACGTCGACCTGGGTCGCGTCGCCGGTGACCACGACCTTGGAGCCGAACCCGATGCGGGTGAGGAACATCTTCATCTGCTCGGGCGTGGTGTTCTGGGCC
>DATHUU010000207.1:0-1872 GCA_035461925.1 Ilumatobacter sp. | reverse complement strand
AACGACCGTACGACCCACGAGGGCGAGTACTTCCGGGCGGAGAACGCCTCGATGCTCCCCCGGCCGGTCCGTGGCCACATGCCGATCTGGATCGGAGGGGTGGGGGAGAAGCGGACCCTCAAGATGACCGCGCGGCACGCGACCGGGTGGAACGCCGCGTACGTCTCAGCCGAGGAGTTCCGCCGACTCAACGGGGTGCTCGACCGGCATTGTGAGTCGATCGGGCGTGATCCGGGCACGGTCGAACGCTCGGTCAACCTGATGTTCGACCTGGGCAAGGACGAGGCGGTGCTCGCGGCGCAGTGGGGTGACATGTGGGAGCGGGTGGCCGGTGGGTCGCTCAACGGGTCGGCCGACCAGGCCGCCGAGCGAGTCCTCGCGTTCCGAGACGCCGGCGCCGATCTGGTGAACGTCGCGTTGCGTGCGCCGGTCGACCCGGACCTGCTCGAGCAGTACCTCACCGAGATCGCTCCGGCGCTCCGCTCCGCCTGAGGTTCGGGTTCGCCGGCGCGGCAATCGGGTATCGCACGGCAGCTCATGGACGCCTATCACATCCTGCTGGCAGTGCTCGGCGCCGCGGTGCTCGTCGCCGCGGTCGTCCCGCGTGCCATCGAACGCCTGCCGCTGTCCCTGCCGATCGTCATCGTCGCGATCGGGATGGCGATCTTCGCGCTGCCCATCGATCTCGACGGACCGCGCCCCGGTCCCGACACGGTCGCTGCCGAGCGACTCACCGAGTTCGTCGTGATCGTGTCGTTGATGGGAGCCGGACTCAAGCTGCGCCGCCCGCCGGGCTGGCGAAGCTGGCAGACGACGTGGAGGCTGCTCGGGATCACGATGCCGCTGACCGTCGTGGCGATCACGTTGCTGGGGTACGCCGCGCTCGGCCTACCCGTCGCCACGGCGATCCTCCTCGGCGCGGTCCTGGCACCGACCGACCCGGTGCTCGCGTCCGACGTCCAGCTCCCCGGCCCGGGTGGCGACGAGACCGACGACGTCGACGGTGATGGGGGGCCCGGCGACGAGGTTCGCTTCTCGCTGACGTCGGAGGCGGGTCTCAACGACGGCTTGGCGTTCCCGATCACCAACCTCGCGATCGCGATCGCGGCTGGTGGCAGCTGGTTCGTGCCGTGGGTGCTCGACGACGTCCTGCTCAAGCTGACCGTCGGCTTCCTCGTGGGTCTGCTCCTCGGACGGGTCGTGGCGGCGGCCGCCTTCGCTCGGCGCTCGCGGTTCGCGCTGGCCCGGACCGGACAAGGCTTCGTCGCGCTCGGCGCCACGCTCGCCGTGTACGGCATCGCCGAGCTGGTGCACGGCTACGGCTTCCTCGCGGTGTTCGTGGCCGCGGTGGTGATCCGGCGCTCCGAGGTCGACCACGAGTACCACGCGCTGTTGCACGACTTCGCGGAGACGCTCGAACGTCTCGCCAGTGTGCTGTTCCTGCTCCTCCTCGGCGGAGCTGTCGTCGATGGAGCACTCCGGGCGCTCGACGTGACCGCCGTGGTCGTCGCGGTCGTGATCGTGCTGCTGGTACGACCGGTGACCGGATGGCTCGGGCTCCTTGGCGATCGTCATGATGCGCCGACCCGGGCGGCGATCGCGTTCTTCGGGATCCGCGGGATGGGCACGATCTACTACCTGGCACATGCCGTCAACGAGGACTACTTCCCCAAGGCGGCAGAGGTGTGGGCGGTCGCCGTCGCAACGATCCTGGTCTCGATCGTCGTGCACGGTGTCACCGCGACTCCGGTGCTCACCCGGCTCGACCGGCGACGTGCGGGCCGGGCGGCCGTCACAGGTTGAGCCGGGGATGGGCGTTCGACGCGCCGAGACGGTCGCGCGAGCGGCGTCTTTACAGCCGCTGAGAGTGTC
>DATHUU010000206.1:0-19904 GCA_035461925.1 Ilumatobacter sp. | reverse complement strand
GTCGACTCGCCGGAACGGGCCGGGACCTCGCCGGCGGGCTCGGCGGCCGGCTCGTCGGTCGGTTCCTCGCTCGGCTCGGCGGCGGGTTCGTCGGCCGGTGGATCGGCGACGGGATCGGCGACGGGATCGGCGTCGTCGCCGCCGCAGGCGGCGAGCGCGAGGGCCACCGCGGCGGCCGCGATCCAGGTCCGACGCATCACGATTCCGCACCGGGGGTGACGGCCAGCACGTCGATGACGAAGGTGAGTGCGTCCCCGGGCTGGATGTCGGGCGGGCTGCCCGCCTCGCCGTAGGCGAGCTCCGCGGGGATGTCGAGCTGGCGCCGCTCGCCCGCCTGCACCCCGATCAGCCCGTCCTCCCAGCCCTGGATCACGCCGCCTGCGCCGAGCACGACCGGGAACGGGGAACCCCGGTCGTAGCTGTTGTCGAACTCGGTGCCGTCCTCGGATCGAACCCCGACGTAGTGCACCGTGACCGTGTCGCCCACCGCTGCCTCGGCACCCTCACCGTCGACGAGGGTCGTGATCTGGAGCTCGGTCGGCAGCTCGGCGGGGATCTCGACGTCCGGCTTCTCCGGGGTCTCGAACGCGATCGTGGTGGTCGGCGCGATCGTCGTGGTGGGTGCCGTCGCCTCCGGCTCGTCGTCGCTGCTGAAGGCCCCGCCGATCCAGGCGATCAGCACGACCGCACCGAGCGCGAGCACGGCGATGATGATCCACCGCACGACGTTGCGCTTGATCGCATTGGTCCGGGCAACCTTCTGCTCCTCGATCCGGCGCTGGTACCGATTGGCCTTCTGACGTTCACGCTTCTCTGTGCCCACGAGTCTGCGAGGCTATCGGTGGTGCCGGGGTTCAAGTCGCGGCTCCCCACCGCCGATAGCGCGGTACACGTGGCGCACCGCGCCGCACCGACCACGGCGGAAGCAGCATGGCCCTGCTGGACACGGGTGAGACCGAGACGGGCGACGATCGAGGGGGGCAGCGGCCGTTCCGCGCCCGCGGGCTGGGCGTCGTGCTCGGCGTGCTCGGTGTCGTCGCCGAGCTCACCTGGCTGGCGTGGCGGGTGACCACTCTGCCCGTGAATCTGGTCGCCATCGCGGTGCTCGCCGCCGAGGTCGTCGGGCTGGCGGGCACCCTCGCGATCACCGTCGGTCTGGCCAGGTCCCGACGCCCACGTGGGATCTCGGTCGACGATCGGCGGGATTCGCACCGGTTCGCGTTCGCAGTCGCGGACATCGTCGGCCGGACCCGGTCGACCGATGTCCACCGCGATGTCGTGCGGGTCGTCCGGACCGCGCCGCACCGTCGGCCCCGACGCAGCGCCGAGGCGGCGATGGGTGCCGTGCTCCTCGAGGGGCCGCGGCGTCTCGTGCTCGTCGGGGCCCTGTCGATCGGTCTGGTGGTCGGGCTCGCCCCGATGCGGATGCCGCCCACCTGGGCGATCGGTGCCGCCGCCGTCGCGGCCGTGCTCGCCGCGTCGTCGCACGTGGTCCTCGGTGGTGGTCGCATCCGATTCGGGGACCGGACCCGGTGGTCGTACTCGTCGATCGGTGAGGTCGTCGCGGCTGCGGACCTCGACGGCGTGGCGCCGCGTCGGTGGGTCGGGACCATGGCGTCGATCGTCGTGGTCAACCTCGCGATCGCGCTCCGCGGCACGAGCGACCGGTGGACGCACGGTCTGGCGCCGATGTCCGATGCCGACCGAATCGCGACGATGCTCGTGGCCATCGTCGTCGTGGCGGGTGCGCTGTTCACGATGCGCACGGTGCAGGCGCCGGTGATCGACGAGGCACGTTGGTCTCGTCGGCTCGAGGAGCGGACCGCCCGCCAGTCGGCTCTGGGCGCAACCGTCGTGCTCGGGCTGATCGGGCTGCTCGCCGGCGTCCTTCCCGGGGGCATCGATGTCGCCGACGACGATCCCGTTCGGGTCGAGCAGCTCGTCGACGAGCGGGCGGGGTCGGTCGATGGGTGAGCCGTGCAGCGATGTCAGGCGATGGTCCTCGCCGGGCATCCCGGCCCGGACGAGCGCTGGAAGTACGCTGGGGCCGATGGCTGTTCTCCGACTCTTCGCTGCAGCGCGTGACGCGGCGGGTACCGGTCGTGACGAGCTGCCCGGTGACACGGTCGGGCAGGTGCTCGACCTCGCACGGGACCGGTACGGCGCGACCTTCGCTGCGGTGCTCGATTCGTGCCGGATCTGGGTGAATGGCGAACCGGCCGGACCGGATGACCCGGTCGGGACGACCGACGAATTGGCGGTGCTCCCGCCGGTGTCAGGAGGGTGATGTGAACGCAGCAGACCCACAGTCGCTGTCGCTCGACGAGCTACGGACGATGCGGAATCGGCTCCAGGACGAGGACGACGTCGTGTCGTACGTGCGACGGGTCGCACAGGCTCGGCTCGACCTGGTTCGTGCCGAGCTGCACCGGCGCGAACGCGGTGTTGCCCCCGACGACCTGTCGAGCGAGCTGCGCGTGGTGCTGTCGAGCCAGCTCACCGGCGGTCCGCCGCGTCCGCCGCGCCCGGTCGAGCACGTGTCCGAGAACGCGCTGTCCGACGAGCTCGACGCGACCTGCTCCGAGCACGGCTTCAGCCGCCTCGAGGAGCTGTTGCCGAGCGAGCTCGAGGCGCTCGAGCGCATGCTCACCGCGTTCGAGCGCCGCGTATCGGACGACCGGCGTGCCCGGTTCGACCGGCTCGATGCGTTGAGCGCGGAACTGGTCCGCCGCTATCGCGAGGGCGAGGCGACCGTCGAGGGCCTCCTCAGCTGACGTGATGGCCGAGCCAGGGCCGGAACCGGAACCCAGGTCGGCGGGCCACGATCCACTCGACGTCGGCGCGTTCATCCGCAGCCAGCGCGAGCTGGCGAAGATGTCGGTCCGCAAGCTCGCCGAGCTGGCCGACGTCTCGAACCCCTACCTGTCGCAGATCGAGCGCGGGTTACGCCGTCCCTCGGCCGAGATCCTCCAACAGGTGGCGCACGCGCTGCGGATCAGCGTGGAGAGCCTGTACGTGCGGGCCGGGATCCTCCCCGACGATGCCCGCTCGGCGAGCACCGTCCCCGAGGCGATCGAGGCCGACCCCCACCTCACCCCGGAGCAGAAGCAGGCGCTCCGCCACGTCTACGACAGCTTCCTGTCCAGCTGACCGGGAATGTCGACCGACCAACGAGCGTTTGATTCCCTGATGCGTCGAGTTGCCGTGATCTCCCTGCACACGTCGCCGCTGCTGCAGCCCGGGTCGGGTGACAGCGGCGGGATGAACGTCTACGTGCGCGAGATCGTGTCGTCGCTCGCACAGGCCGGTGTCGAGTGCGTCACCTACACCCGCGCCGACCGCGCAGGGCTGCCGTCCGAGGTGCTCGTCGAGCCGAACCACACGGTCGTGTTCATCGAAGCCGGGCCGCACCACCTCCCGAAGGAGGCGCTGCCGGAGATCGTCGACGAGTTCACCGACCGGGTCCTCGAGCACCTCCGCTCGATCGGCGGCGCCGATGTCGTGCACGCCAACTACTGGCTGTCGGGGGTCGCGGCCCATCGCATCAAGCACGAGCTCGACATCCCCTTCGTCTCCACCTTCCACACGCTCGCCCGGGTGAAGGCCGAGGGCGGCGACCCCGAACCCGGTTGGCGCGACCGTGCCGAAGCCGAGCTCGTGAACTGCGCCGACGCGATCTGTGTGAGCTGTGTCGAGGAGGAGCAGCAGTTCCGTCGCCACTACGGCGATCCGCAGGGCCAGATCGAGATCGTCGCACCGGGCGTCGAGCACGCCCTGTTCGGGCCGGGCGACCAACGCGGCGCCAGGGCGGCGATCGGCGTGCCCCATGCGGTCCCGATGCTGCTCTTCGTCGGACGGATCCAGCCGCTCAAGGGCCCCGACGTCGCGATCCGTGCACTCCACGCGCTCGACCGGCCCGACGCGCAGCTCGTCATCGTCGGCGGCGCGAGCGGGTCCGACGGCGATGGTGAGCTCGGGCGCGCGCACCAACTCGTCGACGAGCTCGGGCTCCACGACCGCGTGCGGTTCGTGCCCCCGCAGCCGCACCACATCCTGTCGTCCTACTACCGGGCGGCCGACGTCGTCGTCGTACCCAGCCGCAGCGAGAGCTTCGGCCTGGTGGCGCTCGAGGCCGCCGCCTGTGGGGTGCCGGTCGTGGCCAGCGCCGTCGGAGGTCTCCAGTCGCTCGTCGACCACGGCGAGACCGGGTTCCTCGTCCCCGATCGCGATCCCCGACGGTTCGCCGGGGCGATCGCCCGCATCCTCGACGACCCACTGCTCGCCGCGTCGATGTCCGTCGCCGCCGCCGAGCGGGCGAGCGGGTACACCTGGGGCTTCGCCGCCGCTCGTCTCCGTCGCCTCTACACCGACCTGACCGTGCGCCAGCTGGTGCTCGGAGAGTGACGTTCGGAGATGACGGCCACGTGACCGACCTCCACCTCGACGACCGGTTGTCCGACCTCGAGGCCCGCATCGACCGCTGGCTCGAGGAGTTCGCGGTCGGCAACTCGATGATCGCCGCGATCGACCGCGGGACGAGCGACGACACCTCGCTCGGCGAGCCACGCTGGTACGTGCGGATGATCGGCGAGGAGAAGGACTTCACGACCGTGTGGCTCACGCTCGGGCAGCGGACGCTGCGGTACGAGACGTACGTGATGCCGGCGCCGCCCGAGAACGAGCGCGAGGTGATGGAGCTGCTCCTGCGTCGCAACGACCAGATCGTCGGCGCGCACTTCTCGATCGGGCTCGAGGACGCGATCTACCTCCGCGGCGAGATCCCCGACTCGGCGGTGACCGCCGACGAGGTCGACCGGATCCTCGGCACGCTCTACACCACGGTGGAGTCGAACTTCCGGACGCTCGTCCGCCTGGCCTTCGCCAGCCGCTTCACGACCTGACCAGCGGCTTCCCTTCGGCCCCGTTCGTTCCCTGTCACGTGGGTGTCCGGGCGGTGGATCGGGGAAGTCGGAAGCTCCAACACCGCCCGGACGGTGGCTAGCGTCGATCCGATGGCACACGAACTCGTGGTGGTCGGGGGCGGCAACATGGGCGCGGCGCTGCTCGGCGGGATGTTGTCGAGCGGGGTCGTGACGGCGGCCGAGGTCGCGGTCGTCGAACCGATCCCGGGTCGTCGGACGCAGTTGAGCGAGATGTTCCCCGGCGTCGCCGTCGTCGACGCCGTGCCGCCCTGCCGCTCAGCGGTGGTCGCGGTGAAGCCGCCCGATGTCCCCGACGTGGTCGGCGCAGCGGTCGCCGCGGGCGCGACCCGCGTGCTGTCGATCGCCGCCGGGGTCACGACAGCCACCTTGCGGGCGGCCGCTGGCGACGGCGTCGCCGTCGTGCGGTCGATGCCGAACACGCCGGCCCTGGTCGGTGCAGGGGTGTCGGCGGTCGCCGGGGGCGAGGGCGCCACGGAGGACGATCTGGCATGGGCGGAGCGGATCCTCGCCGGCGTCGGGCTCGTGGTGCGGGTGTCGGAGTCGCAGCTCGATGCGGTCACCGGTCTGACCGGGTCCGGGCCGGCCTACGTGTTCTTGATCGCCGAAGCGCTGATGGACGCCGGCGTCGCGTCCGGCCTGCCGCGTGTCGCTGCGGAACAGATGGTGACCCAGCTGCTCGTGGGCTCGGCCAAGCTGCTCGCCGAGCGCGGCGACCCGGCGGCGCTCCGGGCGATGGTGACGTCGCCGGGGGGTACCACGGCGGCGGGTGTCGGGGTGCTCGAGGAGCGGGCCGTTCGTGCCGCGCTCATCGGTGCGGTGCGGGCCGCGACCGATCGCAGTCGCGAGCTGGGCGCGTGACCGTCCGAAAATTTCTCGGTGTGACTCTTTTCTCATCACCGGTTCGTCGCCTACAGTGACGCTCGGTGAGCGCACCGGCGAAAGCCGGGCAGCGCCGAAGGGCCGGTGCCATCGGGGGGTTGGCACCGGCCCTTGTCGTTTTCGGGCCCCGCTCGGGATCGGATTTTCGACAGCCGGTAGCGTCGTCGGGGTGCCGCGCTTCGACACCATCTCGTTCCTCACCGACTACGGCACCGCGGACGAGTTCGTCGGCGTCGTCAAGTCGGTCGTGCGCGACCTGGCCCCCCACGTCGTCGTGATCGACCTCACGCACGAGATCCGTCCGTTCGACGTCCGCGCCGGGTCGCTCGCGCTGGCACGTTGCATCGGCTACGTCCCGAGTGGGGTCGTGCTCGCGATCGTCGACCCGGGCGTCGCGACCGATCGGCGCGCCGTCGCGATCGAGGTCGCCGGCGGGAACGGGGTCATCGTCGGGCCCGACAACGGACTGCTCGCCCCGGCGGTCGCCATGGCCGGCGGGGCCGAACGCGCCGTGGTGCTGACCAACCGGGACTACCAGCTCGACGCGCCGGGCTCCACCTTCGCCGGCCGCGACGTGTTCGCACCCGCAGCCGCGCACCTCTGCAACGGCGTCGAGCTCACCGAGCTGGGGACCGAGGTCGATCCCGGCCTGCTGCTACCGGCGACCGTCCCGTTGCCGCGTGAAGAGGGCGACTCGATCGTCGCCGAGGTCCTGTGGGTCGACCGGTTCGGCAACGCACAGCTGAACGTCGGACCCGACGATCTACCCGCGAGTTGGGGCGACCATCTCCAGCTCCGCATCGCGACCCCCACCGACCCGCAGGGGCCGCTCGTGCGTCGTGGCGTCCGCTCCACCAACTTCGCCGCCATCACGCCCGGGATCGTCGGGCTCGTCCTCGACTCGTACGGCATGCTCGCCGTCGCGCTCGATCAGCGGTCGGCCGCCGACGAGTTGGGGCTCGCGGCCGGCGACCAGGTGACACTCGTGCCGCTCGACGCGCCGCCCGTCCCGGACACACCGGTCTCGCTCGGCCGGCGACCGCCGGGCCAGTAGCCTGCGGCCCATGCGTCCCGCCACCACGCTCACGCTCGGCTTGCTCCTCGCAGCGATCCTCATCGCCGGTGTGATCTCGCTGGTCCGGCTCTGATCGCGCGCTGCTCCACCGAGCTACGATGCTGGCCGTGGGGCTGCTCGGATGAACGTCGCGTCGGTGCTCGACGGTCACGCGGACGATGTCGTCGCGCTGATCTCGCGAAACCGGGAGACGACGTATGGCGACCTCCGCGACCAGGTGGCCCGGCTGCGTGGCGGGCTGGCCGGCCTCGGCATCGGATCGGGTGATCGCGTCGCCATCCTGTGCGGCAACAACCGGTACTTCGTGGTGTCGTACTTCGCCATCGTCGGCCTCGGCGCCGTGGCGGTGCCGCTCAACCCGGCGAGCCCGGGCCCCGAGCTCCAGAAGGAGCTGGCCGTCGTCGAGCCCGTCGCCGTCGTCGTCGGCCCCGCCGCGCGGGCGTGCTGGGCCGCGGTCGACCGCGCCACGCTCCCGACGATCCGGACGGTGATCCAGGCCGAGGGCGACCCGGACGACGGTGACCGGGGTGACGGTGTCGAGCTGAGCGAGCTCCTGCGTGCCGAACCGATGCCGGTCGTCGACGTCGAGCCCGACCACCTCGCTGCACTGCTGTTCACGAGCGGCACTGCTGGACCGCCACGTGCCGCGATGCTCAGCCATCGCAACCTGCTCAGCAACATCGAGCAAGATCTCACGACGCTCGATCACACGAGGGCCGGAGACGTGGTGTACGGCGTGCTGCCGCTGTTCCACATCTTCGGGCTGAACGTGGTCCTCGGCGTCTCGATGCGCGTCGGCGCGACCCTCCTGCTCGTGCAGCGGTTCGATCCGGCGACCGCCGTGCAGTCGATCGTCCAGCGTGGCGTGACGGTGGTGCCCGGGGCTCCGCCGATGTGGATCGCGTTCAGCCACTTCGACGAGCTGCCCGCCGAGTCGTTCGCGTCGGTCCGGCTGGCGCTGTCGGGAGCTTCCCGGTTGTCGCCGGTGGTGGCGGAGCGGTTTCGGGAACGGTTCGGCGTCGAGATCTGGGAGGGCTACGGCCTGACGGAGGCCTCGCCGGTGGTGACGAGCTCGTCGGGCATCGGGAGCCGGCCGGGGTCGGTCGGGAAGGTCCTCGGCGGGATCGAGCTGCGCCTGGTCGGCGACAGCGGGGAAGACGTCCCCGTCGGCGACGCCGGCGAGGTCTGGGTGAAGGGCGACAACGTGTTCCTCGGCTACTGGAACGATCCGGACGCGACCGAGCGTGTGCTGCGGGACGGGTGGTTGCGGACCGGCGACATCGCCGTCGCCGACGAAGACGGTTACCTCTACCTCGTCGACCGGGCCAAGGACCTCATCATCGTGTCCGGCTTCAACGTCTTCCCGGCCGAGGTCGAGTCCGTGCTGCTCACCCACCCCGACGTGGTCGAGGCCGGTGTGCTCGGTGTTCCGCACCCTCACCACGGCGAGGCGGTGAAGGCCTACGTCGTCGCCGCGCGCGGCTCGCACCTCGACGAGGACGCGCTCATCGACTACTCGATGGACTACCTCGCGCGGTACAAGTGCCCGACGAAGGTCATCTTCGTCGATGCACTCCCGCGCAACGCGGCCGGCAAGCTGATCCGTCGCGAGCTCGAGGGCACCGTCCTCGCCTGACGGCTCGCCCCGTGCCCGGCTTTGTGAAATCGTGCACAAGTGATCTAGGCTGGCCGTCGATGCCCTCCCACCGCTCGCGTCGCCGCATCCCCGAGGCCACGGTCGCCCGGTTGCCCGTCTACCTGCAGATCCTCGTCGAGCAGGCGGACGCCGGTGTCGAGAACATCTCGTCGGAAGGTCTCGCCGAGCTCGCCGGCGTCAACGCGGCCAAGGTGCGCAAGGACCTGTCGTACCTCGGGAGCTACGGCACACGAGGCGTGGGGTACGAGGTCGCCTACCTGGTGTACCAGATCCGTCGTGAGCTCGGGCTCGACCACGACTGGCCGGTCGTCATCGTCGGCGCCGGCAACCTCGGTCAGGCACTCGCCGGTTACGGCGGATTCAACGAGCGCGGCTTCCCGGTGGCAGGGATCGTCGACATCGACCCCGACAAGGTCGACGCCGTCGTCGGTGGCGCACGGGTCCGTCCACTCGACGAGCTCGCCCAGATCGTGGCCGCGAAGAACGTCTCCATCGGCGTGATCGCCACACCGCCGGCTGCTGCGCAGGACGCCGCCGACCGGCTCGTCAAGGCCGGTGTGACCAGCATCTTGAACTTCGCTCCGGTCGTGCTCTCGGTCCCGGTCGGCATCACGGTGCGCAAGGTCGACCTCGCGGTCGAGTTGCAGATCCTCAGCTATCACGAGCAGCGTCGAGCCCTCTCCCACCACGGTGCCCAGCTTCACGCCCTTCCGGCGAAGGGCGCGCGAGGCGTCACCGCGTAGGCTGGCACCGTCATGTCCATCCTCGTCATCGGCGTCAACCACCGCAGCGGACCGCTCAGCGTGCTCGAGCGGGTGACGCTGCCCCCCGACGAGCTCCCCAAAGCCGTCGACTCGCTGGTCCGCCGCGACAACGTGCGCGAGGTCGCCGTGCTGAGCACGTGCAACCGCACCGAGATCTATGCGGTCGCCGAGCGGTTCCACGGGGCGTACGCCGACATCCGCGACTTCCTCTGCGACCTCGGCCACATCGCCCCCGACGAGCTGCATCCGCACCTCTACTCCCAGCACGACGAGCTCGCCGTCCGGCACCTGTTCGAGGTCGCGGCGGGGCTCGACTCCGTCGTCGTCGGCGAGGCGGAGATCCTCGGCCAGCTCCGCCAGGCGTGGGAGGTCGCCCAGCGCGAGGGCGGTGCACGGTCGACGCTCAACCTGTTGTTCCGGCGCGCGATCGGCGTCGGCAAGCGGGCACGGACCGAGACCGCGATCGCGAGGGGTACCGCGTCGATCAGCCATGCGGCGGTCGAGATGGCGGTCGCGCACCACGGATCGCTCGAGGGCCGCAACGTCGCCGTGGTCGGCGCGGGGACGATGGGAGAGGGCATCGCCGTCGCCTTGCGGGCTGCGGGCGTGGGAGCCGTCACGGTCGTCAATCGCACCCCCGAGCGGGGCACGGCGCTGGCCGAACGGGTCGACGGCACCGCTTGCGGGTTCGACCGGCTCGCCGCGGCGATCGCCGACGCGGACCTCGTGCTCACGTCCACCGGGTCCGGGAAACCGATCATCACCCGCGAGTCGATGGCGTCGATCGACCGAACCGGTCGTCCGTTGCTGTTCGTCGACATCGCAGTGCCGCGCGACGTCGCGCCCGATGTCGCCGATCTCGACGGGGTCAGGGTGCTCGACCTGGACGACCTCAGCGCGTGGGCGGCCCGCGGGCGCGCCCAGCGGCTCGCCGAGGTGGAGCGGGTCGACGCGATCGTGGTCGACGAGGTCGAGCGGTACACGCTCGAAGCTGCGGCCCTGCAGGCCGCACCTCTCGTCACCGCGCTCCGCTCGCGGGCCGAGGCACTTCGAGCAGCGGAGCTCGAGCGCTTCTCGAGGCGGCTCCGCGACCTCGACCCCGAGCAGGTGGCGCTCGTCGAGACCCTGACCAAGGGGATCGTGGCGAAGCTGCTGCACGAGCCGTCGGTCCGGCTGCGCAACCAGGCAGGCACCCCGCAGGGGGAACGCAACGCCGCCGCCGTCGCCGACCTGTTCGATCTCGGCTGAGCACGTCCGTCCGATGGGCACCATCCGGATCGCGACCCGGGCCAGCGCACAGGCCCGCACCCAGGCCGAGTCCGTCGCTGCCCGGCTCGTCGACGCCGGCCACGAGGCCGAGCTCGTGTTCATCGAGACCTTCGGGGACCGGACCCAGGCCGACGAGGTGCCGTTGCACTCGATCGGTGGTCAGGGGGTGTTCGTGAAGGAGGTCCAGCGCGCCGTGCTCGACGGTCGCGCCGATGTCGCCGTCCACTCGGCGAAGGATCTGCCGACCGGTGTCGCCGACGGTCTCCACATCGCAGCCTTCACCGAGCGCCGCGACGCCGCCGACGCCCTGGTCGGCCGACCGCTCGTCGAGCTGCCGTCCGGCGCGACGGTGGCGACCGGCTCGGTTCGTCGCCGTGCCCAGCTGCGGCGTGCCCGCCCCGATCTCGAGTTCGTCGAGCTGCGCGGCAACATCCACACTCGGCTCGAGAAGGTGCCTGCCGGCGGCTCGATCGTGATGGCGGTGGCCGCGCTCGAGATCCTCGGTTTGACCGACCGGATCGCAGAACGGCTCGATCCCGCCGAGTTCGTGCCCGCGGTCGGGCAGGGGTGCGTGGCGGTCGAGTGCCGAGCCGACGACGACAAGGTGATCGTCGCGCTGGCGCGGATCGACCACGAGCCCACCCGCCGGGAGGTCCTGGTCGAGCGGGCGTTCCTC
This sequence comes from Ilumatobacter sp., assembly GCA_035461925.1. Taxonomy (GTDB): domain Bacteria; phylum Actinomycetota; class Acidimicrobiia; order Acidimicrobiales; family Ilumatobacteraceae; genus Ilumatobacter. The sequence continues at coordinate 8,641 of DATHUU010000206.1, read as the reverse complement.
GCCGAGCTCGGATCGGGGTGCTCGCTCCCGGTCGGCGCATACGTCGACGGAGCGAAGCTCTACGCCTTCCTCGCCGACGAGATGTCGGGCATCACGGTCTCGGAGACGATCGCGTTGAGCGGGGAGCTCGACGCCGACATCGAGCTCGCACGGCGGACCGCGCGGGACGCCCACGAGCACGTGTTGGGCGGATGAACGATCCCACCCCGCTCGTGGGACGGCGCGTCGCGACCACCCGCGATCGGCCCGGGCGGCTCGACGAGCTGCTGGTCCGGCTCGGTGCGGAGGTCGTGCACGTCCCGCTGATCGACATCATCGATCCACCCGGCGACGAGCTCGCCACCGCCCTCGCAGGCCTGCACGACGTCGACTGGGTGATCGTCACGTCCCAGCACGGCGCGGCGCGAGTGGCCGATGCCGTCGCCGGTCACCCGCACCTGCGCACGGCAGCGGTCGGGACCCGGACCGCCGAGGTCCTCGCAATCACCACCGGCCGGTCGGTCGATGTGGTGCCGCAGCGGCAGACCGCCGTCGGGCTCCTCGAGGCCATGCCCGCGCCGGAGCCGGGCAGGAACCGGGTGCTGGTCGCCCACGCGGACCGTGCCGAGCCCACCCTCGTCGACGGGCTGCGCGCACGCGGGTTCGACGTCCGCGCCGTGATCGCCTACGTCACCCGGCTGCGCGCCCCGTCGGCAGCCGAGCGGACGGTGCTGGGCTCGGTCGACGCCGTCGCGTTCGCGAGCGGCTCGGCGGCGCAGGCGTGGGCCGAGACGATCGGCACGTGGACGCCACCCCACGTCGTCGCCATCGGCCCCACCACCGCCCGGGTGGCGCGGCGATTCGGACTCCAGATCACGGCCGAGGCTGCCGATCACTCCATCGAGGGTCTGGTCGCCGAAGTTGTGGATGCGCTCCGTGCACGTCCGTAGACTCCGGCGCGGAGCGCGACCGAGGGAGGACATGCAGCAGGGGCTCATCGGGAAGGCGGCCGGAGTGCTCGCCGTGGCGGCGGTGTTGGCGTCGACCGCCATCGCGGCGCGCCCGGCGGACGCCCAGGCGGGCGTCACCGAGTCCCGCGAACCGTCGATCTCCTCCGACGGGCGCTGGTTGGTGTCCGGTGGCACGATCGACGGACGACGCTCGTTGTTCCGGACCGACCGGGAGAACGGCACGACGATCGAGCTCTCCCCGGTCCCCTCCGGCATCCGCGCCGGCGACACCATCAACGCCAGACTGTCCGCCGACGGCTGCGTCGTCGTCGCCACCACCGAGATCGCGTTCGACCTGTTCCGCGACGACGATCGGGACGAGCGGTGGGACGTGTACCGACTCGTCGTTCCCGAGTGCGGCGGTCAGCCGAACGCCTGGGAGCTGATCTCGGCCGACGAGCGGACCGGCGTCGCGATGGACGGTGTCGACCTCGAATCGCCGCCCTCGCTGACCTCCACCGGTGCCCTCGTCGCCTACGTGCACCAGGCGCCCGAGCACCCCGACGGGGTCACGACGATCAGCCTCGTCGACGTGACCGTGCCCCCCGGTGAGCCAGACCGCGTGACCCGCGTCGCCGGCACACCCGTGGAGGCGCCCAATCGGGCCTACCAGTACCGCGGCGCTCGCCAGCCTGCCTTGTCCCAGAACGGTCGTCACCTCGCCTTCGTCGCCGACTTCACGGCGTCCGATCCGCTGCCCGGATGGGCCGACGGCCCGGAGCTCGGTGGCGTCGCGACATCGCAGGTGTACGCCTGGGACCGGTTCGCTTCCGACCCGCGGCGTACCCTGCACCTGATCTCGGGACGCGATGGTCAAGGGAGTCGGGCGGGTGGCGCGTGGCCGGCGATCTCGGAGGACGGTCGGATCGTCGCGTTCGTCTCGAGTGACCGCACTCTCGTGCCGGCGGCACTGCCCGAGTGCACGCCGGACTGTCCGACGCAGATCTACCGCTTCGATCGCGATGTCGACGGCAACGGCATCTTCGACGAGGCGCCACGGGGCGATCCGCTCACGCTCGTCTCGGCGACCGTTGCCGAGGTCGGTCTGCCCGTCGCCGGCGACGGGTCGTCGTGGTCGCCGGCGGTCAACTTCGACGGGAGCCAGATCGCCTTCGTCACCGACGCCACGAACCTCATGCCGAGCCGACGCGGTGGCGGTGGCGACGAGACGGACGGCGACCTGCTCGTCGCCGAACACCACCTCGGCACGCTCCGACGGGTCCTCGACGATCCGTCGCTCACCGGTGTGCCGGGAGCGCACGGTCGGCCCGCGCTCTCGAGAACCGGTCAGGTGATCGCGTTCGACACGGTCGTGGGCGGAGCGCTCGCCGGAGTCGAGCGCATCCCCAACGCCGGCGGCCGATCGATCGTCACGGTCGAGGTGACTCCGAACCTGTCGCTCGCGTCGCTCGACTTCGGCACGGTCCTGCTCGGCTTCGAGAGCACCGAGCTCTACGCCACGGTCCGCAACTCCGGCCCGGCGTCGTTCGAGCCGGTCGACGTCTCGGTCACGTCGCGGTTCCGGATCACCGGGGGCACGTGCGTCCGCGGCATCGTCGTCGCCGCCGGGCAGTCGTGCTCGGTGAAGCTGACGTTCCTCCCCTCGGCTCCCCAGGGGTTCTCCGGGACGCTGACCGTGCGTGGCAACGGGCCGGGCGCGCCGTCCGTCAGCACGACCGTGCTCGGTGCCGCCGGCGAGCCGACGCTCCTCGCGAACCCGGGTGGTGTCGACCTGCCCGACAGCGTCGTCGGTGAGCTGGGTGGCCGGGTGGCGGTCGACATCAGCAACACCGGGTTCTTCGCGACGTCGGTGGCCCGGTTGTCGATCAGCGGTGCGAGCCCCGACGACTTCGTCATCGCCGACCAGAGCTGCACCGGGCGGGCGCTGAACCCCGGTGCGAGCTGCGTCGTCGAGATCGAGTTCCGCCCGACGGGCGCGGGCTTCCGCAGCGCGCTCCTCGTCGCGACTGCCGGACCCGGGGCGAACCCGCTGTCGAACGGTGCGTACACGGCTGCCGTCATCGGTGGTTTCGCTCGGTACGAGCCGAGTCTGTCGGTCGCCGTCGGAGACGCGGGCGGAGCACCGCAGGGTCGACCTGGCGGCGAGGTCGGGATCGGCGGGACCGGCTTCCCCGTGGGGAGCCAGGTCGCGATCGGGTTCGGCGACGGCAGCCCGCCGTTCGCATCGATCACCGCGAACGACGACGGTGCCTTCCTGGCAGTCATCCGCTTGCCGGGCCGCCTGCGGGTCGGTGATCGTCAGCTGGTCGCCACGGCCCCGGACGGAGCGATCGCGACGACCCCGATCTCGATCGTCGGCCGCATCGAGCACACGGTCCCGGGCCAGCCGGGCTACGGGCTCGGACTCGGCTGAGCGGGCAGCAGCCGGCCACCGAGCAGGACGCTGATCTGGCAACCGGTGCCGGTGGTCTCGCCGGCGACCTCGCAGTCGACGGCGAGGACGATGTTGTCGGACGGCTCGAACGGGATCGGGGTGATGCGCGGCTGGAACTCGTTGGCCGAGGTCATCGACCCGAGGTCCCACTCGTAGAGGATGTCGCCGTTGCGGAGCAGCTGCGCGGTCCCGAGGTCGCCGTTCGGGTTCTGTGGGACGACGTCGGTCAGGTGGAAGCGTGAGTCGGGCGGTATCGACACCGACTCGCTCCGGCTGTTCGCGATGCCCACGTCGACCGCGATCCGGTACGCGACCGGCTCACCGAGCGGCTCGGTCACCACGGCGTCGGCCTCGCCGCCCTCCTGCGGTTCGTCGACGGGAACGGTGAACTCCGGAACGGACACGTCCGGACCGGAGGCGAGTGGGAGCTCGTCGAGGCGATCGTCGACGGCATCGCTCGCCGCGTCGCGGAGCTCGGGTCGTACGACGCCGAACCACGCGCCGACGATCGCTGCGATCGCGACCGCGAGGCCGAGCGCTCGGGCCACCGATCTGCCCGAGATCGTCGGTGGCTGGATGAGCGTCGCCCGGCCCGCGGCCGGGTCGTGGTCGGGCTCGGTCGCCTCGATCTCGAAGTCGAGCTGACGCTCGGCACGGCGGAAGAACCCGCGCTGTGCCTTCAGATTGAGCCGGACGAGGCTCGCCGAGCCCGGGGCGACCCCCACCGCCGGCGGGTCGAACGACCCGTCGACCCGGTTGCTGGCATCGACGAGGTGCAACCGACAGCTCGCCAGGTTGTTGCCGTGGTTCTCGACCATGAACTCGTACGTGGCCCGGTGCCGGGCGCGTTGGACGGGTTGCAAGGTGGTCACACGGCGGTCGTCGAACGGGAGGACCACGATGATCGTCTCGGCGACGATGCTCTCGTCAGGGTCGTCCTGGGGGATGACGCGAACGGCGAGCGCGGTCGGACCGGCGGTCGTCGAGTGGATCGCAGGCGGCCGGACGACGACCTCGACGACGTCGCGAGACCCCCCGAACAAGGTGATGTTCGGCCGGGTGACGGTGGTCCAGGCAGCGGTCAGACCGGCCGGGATGACGGTGTAGCTCTGGGTGTGGTCGCCGACGTTCTCGACCGCCAACGACAGCGAGGTCGCCTCCCCGGGACGCACGGAGATCTCCTCCTGCGAGAACCAGACCTGGACCGACACGGCCCCGACGCTACCGCTGGCCCCCCGTTGGTGTGTGCCATGGGGACCCGTGCCCCTACCATGCCGGGCATGACGTGCTCCGGTCCCGACTACCCCGTGCAGCGTCCGCGACGGATGCGCTCCACGGCCGCGATCCGTGAGCTCGTCGCCGAGACGAACCTGGCGGTGACCGACCTGATCGCCCCCCTCTTCGTCCGCGAGGGCGTCGAGGAGCGGGTCGAGATCTCGTCGCTCCCGGGCGTCTACCAGCACACGCGCGAGAGTCTGCGGCGCGACGTCGCCGACCTGGCCGCGATGGGTGTCAAGGCGATCATGCTGTTCGGCGTGCCGGCGGCGAAGGACCCCGAGGGCGCGGGCGCGTACGACCCGGACGGGATCGTGCAGCTCGCGCTCGCCGATCTGCGCACCGACCTCGGTGATGACGTCGTCCTGATGGCCGACCTGTGCGTCGACGAGTACACCGATCACGGGCACTGCGGCATCGTCGGCCCCGACGGTCGGGTCGACAACGACGCCACGCTCGAGATCTACGCCAAGGCAGCGGTCGCGCAGGCCCGCGCCGGCGCGCACGTCGTGGCGCCGAGCGGGATGATGGACGGTCAGGTCGGCCGCATCCGCGCCGCGCTCGACGCCGAAGGGTTCCACCAGGTCGCGATCCTGGCGTACTCCGCCAAGTACGCGAGTGGGCTCTACGGCCCGTTCCGTGACGCCGTCGACGTGACCATCGCCGGGGGCGGCGACCGCAAGGGCTACCAACAGGACTTCCGCAACGCTCGCGAGGCGCTGCTGGAGGTTCGGGCCGACCTCGACCAGGGCGCCGACATGGTGATGGTGAAGCCGGCGTTGTCGTACCTCGACGTGATCCACGCCGTCCGTCCCCACGTCGACGTGCCGCTCGCCGCGTACCACGTGAGCGGTGAGTACGCGATGGTGAAGGCTGCCGCGGCGAACGGATGGATCGACCACGACACGGTGGCGCTCGAGCAGTTGACCGCCGTGAAGCGGGCCGGCGCCGACCTCGTGCTCACCTACTTCACCCGATGGTTCGCCGAGCGGGCCTCGGGCAGGAGCGGGTCGTGATCCCGTTCTGCGATCCCACCCGTTGCGTCGCGGCCGGGTGCGTTCCCACGGTGTGCACCGGAGCCGGGCTGCCGTCGAACGACGAGCTCTTCTCACGTTCGACGGGCGTGATCCCGGGCGGTGTCAACTCCTCGATCCGCGCGTTCACGTCGGTCGGGGGGCGGCCCTACGTGGTGGCGCGCGCCGAGGGTGCGCACCTGTGGGACGTCGAGGGCAACGAGTACATCGATCTGGTCCAGAGCTACGGTGCCGTCATCCTCGGCCACGCCCATCCTGCGATCACCGCTGCCGTGTCGGAGGCCGCCACGGGGGGTACGTCGTACGGGGCGCCCACGCCGCGGGAGATGAAGCTCGCCGAGGCGATCGTCGAGCGGGTCGGGTCGTGCGAGCAGGTGCGGTTCATGAACTCGGGCACCGAGGCCACGAGCACGGCCGTGCGGCTCGCCCGCGGCTACACCGGCCGCGACCGGGTCGTGATCTTCCACGGCAACTTCCACGGCGCGACCGACGCGCTCCTGGCGGCGGGTGGCAGCGGGGTGGCGACGCTCGGCTTGCCCGGCACGGCCGGCGTGCCCGCCGGAGCGGTCGCGGAGACGATGGTCGTGCCGTACAACCGGATCCCCGAGCTCGACGAGTCGGTCGCGTGCGTGATCGTCGAACCGGTCGCCGCGAACATGGGCGTCGTCGCCCCACAGCCCGGTTTCCTCGAGGGCCTGCGGGCCGAGTGCGACCGCGTCGGCGCCGTGCTCGTGTTCGACGAGGTCATCACCGGCTTCCGGCTCGGCGCCGGTGGTGCCCAGGCGAAGTACGACGTCTGGCCCGACCTGACCACCTTCGGCAAGGTGATCGGCGGTGGTCTGCCGATCGGAGCCGTCGGAGGTCGTCGCGAGATCATGGAGACGCTGTCTCCCCTCGGCCCGGTCTTCCACGCCGGCACGCTCTCCGGGAACCCGATCGCGACGGCGGCCGGGCTGGCGGCCCTGAACGAGCTGAACGGCGATGTCTACATCGAGCTGATGGCTCGAGCTCGGCACCTCGCCTCGCTGCTGCGCGACGCGTGCGCGTCGGCGGGGTTCCCAGCCCAGTTCCCGGTCGTCGGCACGCTGCTCGGCGTGGTGTGCGGTGACGCCGGCGATGCGGACGACCTGCCGGTCGACTTCGAGGGGGCCAAGCGCACCGATGAAGCCGCCTACGCCAGGTTCTTCCACGCCATGCTCGCCGAGGGCGTCGCCATGGCGCCAGGTGCGTACGAGGCGATCTTCGTCGGCCTCGCCCACACCGACGAGGTGATCGAGCGGATCGCCGACCGTGCCCAGCGCGCGGCCGCCGTTGCCACCGCCGGCTGAGTAGCGTCGGCGGTACATGCGGCAGATCTTCAGCATCCGGTTCTTCGCCGCGGTCGGTGCGGTGGTGGGGCTGTTCTTCCTGCTGACCACGATCTTCGCGACGCGCGAGGTGATCGAGGGCGACGGTGGCGGCGACTCGACTCCGCAGCTCCGCCGGATCGACTACGTCGAGCAGGTCTTCTCCGCCACCAACCCGAGCTTTCGGATCGACGACGAGGGGAACGCGGCCGCTGACACCGACCTGATCATCGACGGGCAGCGTCGGATGCGGATCGTCACCGGCACGCCCGGGGAGTCGCACTGCGACGTGCACGGCCCACCGGGGAGCTGCGCGGTCGTCGCCGACCTGCTCGGTGAAGGGGTCGTCTGGTTCGCGCTGATCCCGGACGGGACCGGCACGACGATCGAGCTCCCGGCCATCGACGTCCTGGAGGACGGTCTGGCGACGCTCGTCAACGGCTGGCAGCTCCCGTTCGCCCCGGTGCTCGATCGCCGGTGCCGTGACGAGGACAACGAGGACGTCGAGTTCAACTCGTACCGCGAGTTCCGCGAGGTCAACGGCGACGACTTCACGAGCATCTACGACACCGTCGAACGCCGCCTGGTCGCGGTCGTCTGCGGCGAGCGGGTCGCCTACGCGCCCGAGCTGTCCCCGTAGCCGGACAGGAGCCGTGCCGGCACGTCAGGGCACGAGCGACAGCTGAGCGGGACGGGTGATGACGTCGAGCCGCGGCGGGCTGAACCGCTCGTACGTCCCTCTGGAGTTCCTCAGCTCGAAGTGCCCGGCCCCGAGGGGCTCGAGTCTCCAGTGCTGCTCGTGCAGCCAGTGGTGGTGATACCAGCAGAGCAGGACGAGGGAGTCGGGCGCCGTCTCGCCGAGGTCGCTCCAGTGGATCGCGTGGTGGGCGTCGCACATCTCGGCGGGGATCTCGCAGCCGTCGAACCGGCAGTCACGGTAGCGCGTGACCAGCAGCTGCCACAGCGGATCCGGCACGGATCGCGTCTGGCGGCCGTAGTCGATGATCGCCGAACCGCCCACGGTGAGCACACGGTGGATCGCCGCGTCGCAGGTGAGACGCTTGGCCCGCTCGGGCGTGATCAGCTCGTCGTCGAGCAGGCTGGCGCCGGTGCCGGACATCAGGTGCTCGTAGGCGATCGTGATGTGCGCCTTCGGAGGCCGACGCTTCGTGCCGACCGGCCGCTCGAAATGGGCGAGGGTGAACTTGGCCATCGTGACCAGCGCGTCGGCGTGGCGTTGACCGATCGTGCGGCGGTCGCCATCGGCGGGCACCGACAGCATCGACAGCGCGGCACGAACGATGCTGGTGCCCTCCTGGTCGAGCTGGCCGGTGACCTTGCCCATCGACTGCGGCCCGAGCTTGGTGACCGACAGGTGGCGGGCCTCGAACGAAGCCTCCTCGCGCGCGGCCACGGCATTCGCCCGCTCCCGGGCCGCCCACGCCTCGATCATCGCCTTCGCGTCGGCATAGGGACGCCGCTGCGCCCAGTCGGCCAGCAGGAGCTCGTCGCGCTCGAACGCGGCGACGGTGGTCTCGTGCCAGGCGTCCGCGATGAGTGACACCGCCGACTCCGACACGAGCCCGAGTTGGAACAGGTGGG
>DATHUU010000205.1:0-9420 GCA_035461925.1 Ilumatobacter sp. | reverse complement strand
GCGAAGAGCTCGTACGGGAACTCGGTGATGCCGATCCCGAGCGTGAGCACGTCACCGGCCCACGCCCGCACGACAGAGCGGGTGCGGTCGTTGACGAACTCGACCACCTCCGGCACCAGCGACTCGTCGAGCGCCAGCTCGTCGCGCCCGGCCAAGCTCATGGGCGACCGCGCCAGGCCGTAGCCGGAGGGTGGTCGGTCGGGGAGGAGGGGGAACAGCGTCGCGTCCTCGGCGTCCCGTGGCTCGGGCACGGCGTCGACGGTCGGCGGGCCGCCGGCCGCATCGATCTGCCGGTGGGCCAGCTCGAGCGCCAGCGCTGGTCCGTCCACCTCCGCACCGGCGGTGAGCGTGAGCGTGAGCGTGAAGATGTGCGCGCGAGATGCGAACATCAGGGCGTTGAAGCCGAATTCGCCGACGGCCCCGCCAGGCGGGACGAGCCAGACGCCGAGGGTGACCGCAGGCGCGGGTACGACCTCGAGACCGGCGTCGATCGTGCGCAACCCTTCGAACAGCGTTGCGACGCCGGGTGGGTCGCTCACCGGGAACCCGTGAATCGAGAGTTCGCCGAGCGCACCACGCCACGCGCGCGTGAAACCACCCTGGGCACCCGACCCTTCGTCGACGAGGGTCCAGCCCGCACCCACGTCGGTGAGGACGACATCGCGACCGTCAGGCGGCGTCGAGGCGCCGGCGGGATGGCCGACGAGGGCGCCGAGCATCACGAGGACTCCCAGCACCAGCGGTGGTGCCGCCCGACGGGACCCCCGACCCATGCGTCCACAGTACGCCCGCGGATGCACTGCTCGCCCTCCAATTTCTCGAGGACACGGTCGTCTCACCGAGATCACGGCGATTTCGGGGTCACAACGTGACGAGGAGGCCCTCGTCGTCGGGATACACCGTGGTGTAGTGGTAACGCGCCTGCAGATCGGCGTCGCCCCAGAACTCGTTGAGGTCGGACCGGGCGTTGAAGTGGATCGTCGGCGCACGGCCGCCATGGACGATCACCCGCGCGATCGCCTCCCGGTCCGGGTGGTAGAAGCCCGAGCCATCGGTGGGGACGAGATAGTTGGTGCAATCGATCGCTTCGAGTAGTTCCCGCGTGGTGGCGTTGGCGCTGCCGTGGTGCGACAGCTTGAGCGCGTCGAGCCGGAGCGGCTCCCCGTCGCGCCCGCGTCGACGCTGGAGCGCGACGATCGAGCTCGTCAGCACATCGGCGTGGGCGTCACCGGTGAGCAGCACGGCCCGCCCGCCGTACTCGGCGAGCACCGCGATGCTGCTCAGGTTCGGCACGCTCGAGTCGCGCGTCGGTCCGCTGGCGGCGAGCTGCTCCAGGTCGAGCTCGGACGGTCGGGCAGGCGGGACGGGTCGCGGCCGGCGGCCGAGCATCGCCCGACGAGGGTCGAGCTCGTCCAGCGCGGCGTACCAGTGACGACCGAGCTTGCCGAGTGCGCTGGGGGTGGGCGACAGCACGGTGAGGCGGAGCCCACCGGCCAACACGACCTCGGGGTGGTCCTCACCGTCGGTGACGATGGGCGGGGGCGGATCGTCGGCGCGGGCGGTGCCGTTCCACGTGAACGGTCGGTCGTCGCGGTCGAGGAGATCGGAGAAGGCGTCGCCCTGGCTGACGCTGAGGAAGGCTCGCAGCTGGTTCCAGCCGTTGAACCAGACGTCGCCGAACCGCGCGGCGACATCGGGGTCGGCGAACAAGGGGATCGCCCCGCTGATGTGGTCGGCATCGATGTGGGTGAGGACGAACAGCTCGACCCGACCTGCGGCGCGGACCCGCTCGGCCGCCATCTCGGCGACGCTCGGCGCTCCACAGTCGATCAGCACGTGGTGGGGATCGTCGTCGGCGCCGTAGGTGACGAAGAGGCAATCCCCGTTCTTGGCCGGGAGCATGTCGACGGTGAAGACACCCGTCCGCGCGACGTCAGCGAACGATGGCTCCGACGGCGCTCGATCCGGGGTGGCGGCGATCGGCTGGACGGCACGAGCGGGCGCCGCGCCGATTCGTCTGCGTGCGGGCGCGAGCACGGTGGCGACCGCGGACGCGGTCGCGATCGCGCCGTGGTCACCGGACCACCCGACCGGGCGAGTCACGCCGAGCCCGACGGCCTCGACGAATCGATCGGCGCCCCACCACGCCACGAAACGACGCATCTGGCGATGGGTCGTCATCACGTGCTCCGAGTCGTCCCCGGCGACCCGCACGAGGTCGTGCGCTTGCTGGAACGCCCGCTCGGAGACCGCTGCGTCCGGACCGGTGATCGCGAGCTCGAGCACCGCTTGCTCGATGTGGCTCACGATCGCCCACGCCCTCACCACGGGGTCGACGTGGTCCAGGTCGACACGGGCCGACCAACGCGCCAGGCCTCGCAGATCGGGATCGATGTCCAATCCGAGGATCGCCCGCATCAGCACGACCTGACCCGCGATCCAATGGGTCGTCACCTTGCGCTGCAGCCCTGCGTCGGAGGCGAGCAGCATCCGCAGCCCGTCCGAGTAGTGGTCGAGCGCCGACTCCAGCGCGAGCATGCACGACTCGAGCAGTCGGTGCCGTCGATCGCTCGACGCGTCGGGTGCCTCCGACAACCAGTACGCGACCTCGGCCGCGCGCTTGGCCCCAGCGCCTCGCAGACCTGCGCACTCGGCGGCGAAGGGCCCGCGGGTCGGGAGACAATCGCTCGCCCTGCTCACCACCTCGAGGAGTGAGCCGTGCTCGTCGTCCTTCGGGGAGCAGAAGTCGGCCGGGAACGGGGCGCCGGTCGTGGCCAGCATCGCCGAGCGAGCGTCGTCGGACGTGGCCAGTCGTTCGAGTCGGGCGAGCGCGGTCTCCTGGGCCCGCCGGGTCTGCCAGTAGTGGAGCTCGTCGAGGCGGTCGTCGAAGTCGTCGGGGAGTGACTCGTACACGACGACGCTGGCCCAGGCGTGCTCGTCGGTGAAGCGGGTCGCCAGCTGCCGACGCACCTCGCACAACGAGACGAGTGGGTGCTCGCCAGCGAGCTGGCCGCCGTAGAAGATCTCCGTGAAAGGGACCGATGCGGCCTGGCTGATCGGGAACTGCGATGCCACCACGAGCGGGATGCCGGCTGCGTGGAGCTCGTGGGCGACGCTGCCTCCGGGCGTCATGATGTCGCCCTGCGCGCCGCTGTCGCAGGTGGCCAAGGTGACCACGGCGGGGAGGTCGCGGCCGGGTGGCGTGAGCGCGAGCGCGAGGTCACGACCTCTGGTCACCTCGCCGTCTCCGAGTGCGATCCCGTGGCGGCCCGACCGATCCTCGTCGAACCCGGCCCCGTGGGCGAGCACGTGGACGTGCGTGTGGTGACGTTCGGCGACCGCGGCGCGGATCTCGTCGAGCGTTGCCCGCTCGATCACCGTGAGCTGCGCGCTCCTCCAGTGACGCGGGCGACCCGCAACCTGACGGACGGCGTCGGGGCACCACGGTTCGAGCACGCGCCCGAACACGTCGAGGTGGTCGGCGAACGGGACGTCGTCGCCGGACACGACGAGGATGCGCGGTGTCGTCGGCCAGGGCGTCGCCGGTCTCACGCCCCGCACTCGACGGGTGATGCACACCGGCCGGTCCGGGATCAGCGCGAGCGAGTGCTCCGCGAGGGTCCCCGATGCCGAGGGGATCCTCGTCAGCTCGAAGGGGAGGATCGCCAACTCGGCGGCCGACTCGACGAGGCGCAGGTGGATCAGGTCGGCTTCACCCGCGACCTGACCGGCGAGCATGCCTTCGAGACCGGGCACGCTCCCGAGCATCGAGGCGAGCCCGGCACCGGCCCGGTCGAGCACGTGACGGGCGCGCCTCGTCGGATCGGCTGACGACACGCGGTACCGGAGATCCTCGAGCAGGTGGAGCACCTCCTCGTGCTCCCAGGGTACGTGGACGACACAGCCCGCCTGGTCACCACACATGGCGAGGTAATCGGTGAGCGGGGACAGGAGTTGGTTGTGACGCGGGCCCCGTCGGAGCAACTCGACTTCGACGCGGCGCACCTGCGACGTCACCGCGACACCCCCTCGGGCGGCGTCACGTCGGTGGGGCGGCGATCGCGCCGGGGTTGGGGATGCGGTGCGGGTGGTACATCGCGAGCGCCGCTCCGGTGAGCCACCATCCTCGGTGCACCAACGCACGGCAGAGCGACTCGTCGAGCTCGTCGAACACCGTGGGGACGAGCGCAAGGTGTCGACCGTCGTGCTCGACGATCTCGCGGTGGGCGGCTCGCCAGGCGGCGAGACGATCGTCCTCCCCCGATCCGCGGTCGGGGAACGCGGTCGCCAACCCCGTCAGCACGCCGCGACGGCTGCCTGGGATGAGCGGAGACCCGGCGGGGACCCGCACCGCCTGCTCGAATCGATCGACCATCCAGCGGGTCCTCAACGCGGTGCTCTGGCGGTACAGCAACGAGTTGGCGCGGGCGAGCTCCTTCACCAGCGGGATCTTGCCGTAGGCACCTGGGCGCAGCAGGCCGCCGGCGTTCATGGCGACGACGAACGTGTCGCGATACCGCTCGGAGTCGATCGCCTCCAAGCCGGTGTTGTCGTAGGCGCCGCCGTCCAGCAGCGCGGGAGGTTCGGTGGCGCACGGGAACGTCACCTTCCGCAGGCGGAGCGGGGCGAAGGCGCCGGGCACCGCGGCCGACGCGGCGACCGCCGTGGCGAGCCGGACGCCCGTCCCGGCGGTGGAGGTCAAGCCGATCGTGTAGTCACCGACGACGTCCCGTTCGAAGGTGAACCGAGTGCCCGAGACGAGGTTCGCGGCGTTGACGATCCAACGTACCTCCGGGTCGAGCGCTTCGAGCCGCAACCCGTGGAAGAACCACGAGTCGAAGCGTCGGGCCAGGAGGTCGGTCCGGCTGCTCGACCCGATGGTGCGCCAGATCCCGAGGACCAGCGAGAACTTGAGCGACCGACTCGAGATGCGCTCGACGAACGGGTCGATGACGAGCTCGTCGAACGCCGCAGCGGTGTAGCCGCGCTCGCGCAGCTTCGGCCATGCAGTGGCGACGAGCCCGTTCGCGACCGAGCCGCCCGACACCGATGACAGGTAGCGGACGTCGCCGAGCGAACCGACGTCGGCCAGCAGGCGTGCGACGCCGAGTGCGGCCAGTGTCGCTCGGAAACCGCCGCCCGAGAAGGTGACCGCGATCGGATCGGCCGACGCCGGCGGTGTGTCCGGCCGTGTCGCGTCACCGCACGGCCGCGGCTGGATCCCCGAGCCGAGGGCTCGTGAGTCGACGAACCAGGTGTCCTCGTCGAGTGGGTCGCGTCCCATTGGCAACCTCCGTCCGCGTCGGGGCAGCGAAGCCAAGTCTCCCACAACGAGGGAAGCGTGCGCCGACGAAATCCGCCGCAGCCAGGAGTCAGCCGGTGCCGAACGGGACGAGGCCGCCCCCGGCGGTGGCGAGCTCGATCGTCGCGCCTGCCGGGTCGACCTCGCTGTCGAAGCCGAACTCGCCGATCGCCCTCCGTCCGGGTGCGACCAGCTCGTCCCCGGTCACGCGCTCGCAGACGACCTCCCGCATCGGGACGCCGTTGACGAGGAGTCCATCGAAGGTCCACGTCGCCAGGTAGACGCTCCGGTCGTCGGCCTCGGGGTCGGCGGCGGGTTCCTCGAGGTTGGTGAGCGCCACCTCGACGACGACCAACGCGTCTCCGTCGTCGGATCGGTAGCGCGCGCCTTGCGGTTCGAATCGGACGGCGTCGTCGTCGATCGTGACGTCGACGGGCGACGTGGCGCCGGGTGTCACGTCGATCCATCGGTCGTCGGCGGCAGGACACGACGCCAGGTGCTGTTCGTCGTCGTCGTCTCCGTCCATGATCGTGCCGCGAACGACGATCACCATGGCGGTCGCTGCGGCGATCGCGAGGATCGCCGCAGCCAGGTAGGCGATCGGCCGACGCCGCGTCCGGGCCGACGGGTCGCGCTCCAGCCCGCGGATCAGCTCGCGGACGTCCTGTTGCCAGGACTCGTCGCGGATCGCGACCGCCTGGCGCCGCACCATCGGAGTGATGTCGTCGGGAAGCTCCGGGGCTGTCGGGAGCCGGGCGCCGTCGACGAGCACGGGCACGATCCGCTTGTCCTGCGAGAGCGCGGTGCGCACCTCGTGGCGCACGAGGTCGTCAGCGCGGTCGAGGCGGCGAACACCGGTCGGGTCCGCCTCGTCGAGCCAACGACTGCCGATCACGACCAACACCGCGTCGCATCGCGCGATCGTGGCATCGATCTGCTCGTCGAAGTCAGTTCCCGGCGTCAGCGTGGTCACGTCGTGGAAGACGTGGTCGTCACCGAAGCGGGCCGCGAGGACGTCGCTCAGACGCCCGGCCCGACCTCCGGTGTCGGAGCGTCGGTAGCTGATGAACACCCGCATGGCTCAACTCCGTGGTCCGGTACGTTGCTGGTGGTGCTGGACGACACGATCGAGGAGCTGCGATCGGTCGCGCTCGCGGCGAACGACGCGACGGGGCATTTCCCGGCGATGTACGCCCGGGTCACCGATCGCGTCCGACAGGCCGCCGCGGCCGGCGAGTTCGGTGACGGTGAGGGCATGGTGCGGTTCGCGCGTGCGTTCGCCGGGTGGTACTTGCGGCCGCGTGCCGGCGTCGAACCGGCCTCCGGGTCCTGGAGCGCCGCCTGGGCGGTCGGCGGTGACCGCCGGCTGCTGATCGTGCAGCACCTGCTGCTCGGGATCAACGCCCACGTCAACCACGATCTCGGTCAGGTGGTCGTCGAGCTGGCTGACGAGCGCGACGACCGCTCGTTGCACGGCATGCGAGCAGACTTCGACACGGTGAACAGCGTGCTGGCTGCGACGATGCCCGACGTGTTGCGAGACCTGGGGAGGTCGTCGCGGTGGGTGAACGAGACCGCAGCATGGGGCGCCGACCGCTGGTTCCACTTCTCGCTCGAGACCGCCCGCGAGCAGGCGTGGCGTTTCGCCCGACTGACCCATCCGCTCGACGTCGACGAACGTCGGCTGGCGGCACGCGAGCTCGACGAGCTGGTGCGCGTGCTGGCCTTCCTGATCACGAGGCCGGTCCGGCCCGTGCGGTGGCTCGTGCCGGTGGGTCGCTGGCTGGAGGCCGACGATCCACATGCCGTGACCATCGACCTGCTCGGCCACCTCGCCTGACGGCGCCCGCCGCATCACACACCTACGTCGAGGAACACGACGTCACCGGGGAGCAGCGTGCGGTGCTCGCCGCCGTTCAGGTCGAGGAAGCGCTGCCGGAGGACGGTCCAGTCGCGCCCCGGGGCGAGCCGCTCGATCAGGGTCCTGCGGTCGTCGCCGGCCACCACAACCGTGGCGTGGCCGGCGACACCGGGCAACCGGATCCGATGATCGGCGGCCGCGAAGCCCGGTGCCGGCGGATCGGTCGGGTCGAGCTCGACGTGCCGCTCGCCGGCGCCCCACACCCGGGCGGCGACTCGCCACGGTGAGTCTCCCCGCTGCACCCAGTACCAGCCGTGGTCGACGTCCTCCACCACGGCGTTCGGTGGTGGCGCCGCGTGCCTGGTGTGTCCGGCGAGCTGATCGACGAACTGCCAGGTGCCGTTCCAGTCGATCACCCCGGTGGGCGCCAGCTGCGCGACGAACTGAACGTCTTTGACGCGCCCCTCCGTCTGCGGGCCGAAGACACCGTCCACCTCGATGTGGCCGCCGGCCGCACGATCGATGACCAGTTGCACATAGCGCACGAGGTCGCCGTGCCAGCCGTTGCGCAGCACCGGCTTGGCGTCGTTCCAGGGGTAGGGGCCGTACGGCGACGCGGTGCCGCCGGTGCCGCTGGCGTCGGCGGGAGACGCTCCGCTGGAGGTCAGCGTGAACGTTGGCGGGTCGGGGCAACCCGCCTGCTTCCATGAGCGGGCGCCCTTCGGCAGGTCGACGAACTGGACGTGCCACGGCTCCCCGTTCACGTTCCAGAACGTGCACAACCCGAACTCGCCGGCGTGGTCGCGCATCCAGTTCCAGGCCTGGTCGTGCCGGCCGTGGCGTCCGACGGTGTCGACCGCGGCATAGGCGTCGAGCCCCGATGCCCAGTGCTGGGACTCGTGGAACGACGAGCCGGGCGGTGCGAAGGTGTTCGGTGCCTTCGCGTGGTTGGCGGCTTGTGTCGCCGCGGACCTCCAACCGCCACCGATGCCGACCAACCCGTCGGCAGACTCGATGCACGCGAAGATCCGCCTGGCGTACTCGGGGTGCATCTTCGGCTCGTGACGTTCGCGCAGCTCGTCGAAGCGGACGAGCCGATTGGCGTAGCCGTTGGGGAAGGTGTCGGCCATGGGATCACCTCGGTTCGGGTGCTCGGTCGATCCGGTCCGCGATGACCCGACCGACGGAGTCGCGGAAGCGTGCCTCGAAGGCGTACGCCTCGGCCTCGAGCGGGTTGCGGTGGTACGCGGTCGGCGCGGAGATGTGGGCGGGCACCTGGCCACCCCCCGACACATAGCCCTCGCCGTAGGCGCACGCGAACGCCGACTCGCCACCGTGACGACGCTGCTGGTCGACGTGGACGAGCTCATGCATCAGACGCACCAGGTCGTTCGGATTGCGTTCGTCGAGCTCGTCCCGCCAGTAGATCGTCGACCCGAACGTCATCGCGTAGATGCGGCCCCGCTCCTGGAACCGGTTCGGAGGCAGACGGCAACCCGTGCGCACGCGCACCGAATGCAGGTCGAGGTGTGGGAACCAGGGCTGCAGCCGGGCGATCGTGGCGGCAGACAGGGGACGGCCAGGGCGGAGCACGTTGACGATCTGCGAGGCTCGCTTCGTCTCGGTGTACTCGGAGCGCCCGCGGGCGCAGCCGACCGGGACGAGCCGGCGCTCGGGGATCCCGAGGGCCGCGCCGACGGCGCGAGCGGTCGTCCACCACGACACGTCGCGAGTATCTCACCCGACCCCGACATGATGCACCGATTTCGCGCTGGCGGCGGGGACGGGGGAGCAGGCCCTTCGGCCCTGGGCGAGGCGCTCGCACAGCGTTACCTTCCGACATCCGGCGCGTCGTTCGGTGCCATCGGACGGTCGACAGGGGTCCGACATGGTGCGAGGACGGCGGGGTCGCGCAGGATCGACCGGAGTCGTCCTCGCGCTCGTGATCGTGGCGTGCACGGGGGACGACACGGGCTCGCCGTGCACGACACCCAGCACGACCGTCCTGATCGGCACGACGGAACCCGACGTCGGCGGCGGTCCCGCCTCGACGGCCATCATGACAAGTCGCAGGCGTCCGACGACTTCTCGGGTGAGAGCAATCCCGGCCCCGGTTGGTACCTCGACGGCATGCCGTTCGTCGCCGGCTTCTGCAATCCCGGCCACGGCGGCTGGTGGGCGGAGCGGCCGGCGAACCGATAGCGCTCGCCGGCCGCTCCCGCGTTGGGGCCGGACCGATCGTCGGATCACGGGCCCA
>DATHUU010000204.1:0-7956 GCA_035461925.1 Ilumatobacter sp. | reverse complement strand
GTGGTCGACGCGGCCCGCCGAGATCGTCGTCGAACCGGTCGACGAGCACACGCCGGTGACCGTCCAGTGGTGGCGTTGCGGGGACCGGCGAACGGTTCTCGTCGGCAACCTCGAGACCGGCTGGATCGGCGACTCGCGCACTCCCCGTACCGTCGCGCTCCACGTGCGCAGCGACGATGGCTCCACCCGACACCTGACCATCGACGTCCCACCCGAAGGATGTGCCGTGCTCCATCTCGACCTACCGAGCGACCGAGAGGCATCGACATGAGCGCGACGACCGCAGTCTTCGACCCGGACGACTCGGTCGCGAGTCCACGGGACCGCGCGATCGAATTCCTCGCACGCGAGGGATTCATCGTGATCTTCGCTCTCTGGGCGCTGTACCTCGCCCTCGCGACCGACACGTTCCTCACACAGGGCAACATCATCATCCTGCTGCGCCAGGCGGCGATCTTCTCGATCGTCGGGATCGGTACGACGATGGTCGCCATCCTGGGAGAGCTCGACATCTCCTTCGGCTCCGTGCTGGCGCTCGCGGGGTGCGTCTCGGCCGCATGGGTCGTCGGCGGACACCACCCGGTGGTCGGGATCGCCGTCGCGGTCACGATCGGCGCGGTCATCGGCCTCGCGAACGGGATGCTCGTCAACTACGTCCGCATCCCCTCGGTCGTCGCGACGCTCGGCGCCCTTGGAGTCGCCGAGGGCATCGCGATGATGTACACCGGAGGCTCGAGCATCTTCGGCGATGGGTTGAGCCGGGTGTCGTTCCTCGCCCAGGACAAGGTGGTCGGCATCCCGATCGCGGTGCTGATCGCGTTCGGGATGTACGTGATCGCGTGGTTCGTCACGACGCGCACCGTGTTCGGGGCACATCTGTACGCCACCGGCGACAACCGGGAGGCCGCGTTCCGCGCCGGAATCCCCGTGCAGCGGATCCGACTCGCCGTGTTCATCATCGCGGGCGCGCTCGCCGGGTTCGCCGGGCTGATGCAGGCGGCCCGACTCGGGCGTGCGCAGGCGACGATGGGCGTCGATGCCTTGTTCCCGGTGCTCACCGCGGTCATCTTGGGCGGGGTCAGCCTCCACGGCGGCCGGGGCCGGATCGTCAACACCCTCATCGCGTCGGTGTTCCTCGCCTCGATCACCAACGGCCTGATCCTCCTCGGCGTGGCCTCCGAGGTCCAACGCGTCGTGCAGGGAGCAGTTCTCATCGCCGCGGTGTCGCTCGATCGGCTGCGGGACTGATGGCCGTGCACGCGCAGCCGATCGCGACGCACCCACCTCTGGGCGCCCACTTCGCAGCCCGTCATCTTGCGAAGCACTACGGCGGGGTCGCCGCAGTGAGCGACGTCACGATCGAGTTCCCAGCCGGCTCGGTCACCGCGATCGTGGGCGACAACGGTGCTGGCAAGTCGACGCTGATCAAGATGCTGAGCGGTGCGGTTCGCCCCGACTCCGGACACCTCGAGATCGGTGGCGAAGAGGTTCGCTTCGCCACGCCGGCCGCTGCACGGGACGCCGGCATTGCGACCGTGTACCAGGATCTCGCCCTCGCCGACCACCGCAACGTCGCCGAGAACCTCTACCTCGGCCGTGAGCTCGTGCGCGCCGTCGGGCCGCTGCGACTGCTCCGCCGCAAGGAGATGCGACGGGGTGCCATCGATGCGCTCGCCGACCTGAACGTGAAGATCCCGAACGTCGACCGCGAGGCTCGCACGCTGTCGGGTGGCCAGCGGCAGGGCATCGCGAGCGCACGGGCGGTGCACGAAGGTGCGACGATCCTCGTGATGGACGAACCGATGGCCGCACTCGGGCTCCAGGAGCAAGGACGTGTGATCGACCTCGTCGGCCGGCTGGCCGAACGCGGGCTCACACAGCTCATCGTGAGCCACAACCTCGACCACGTCTTCCGGCTGTCGACCCGGGTCGCCGTGATGCGTCTCGGCCGGCTGGTCGACGTCATCGACACCGCCGCCACCGACCGGAGCGAGGTGCTGCACCTCATCAGCGGCATCGACCCCTCGTCGAGGTCAGCGTCGTGACGCAGCACGAGACGGTCCCTGCGGAAGTGCGTCAGGCGCGGATTCGGTCCTACGTGAACGAGCACGAGTTCGTCCGTGTGTCTGACATCTCCGAACGGTTCGACATCTCCGAAGTGACCGCTCGCGCCGACCTCACGGCGCTTGCCGAGCAGGGATATGTCCGGCGAGTGCACGGTGGTGCGGTGCCACGCAAGTTGCATCGTCTCGAGCGACCGTTCGACCTGACCGAAGCTGGCCTCGTTGCGGCACGTGCCCACCTGGGAAACGAGGCGGCGACACGGGTCCGCAGCGGCGATGCGATCCTGGTCGACGTCGGTACGACGACGACGGCGCTGGCTCGCGCGCTGGTTGCCCGCCTCGACCTGGTCGAGGTGTCGGTGTTCACCAACGGGCTGACCATCGCCCTCGAGTTGGAGGCCGCCTTCCCGAGGATCACCGTCGTGGTGACCGGTGGGACGCTGCGACCAATGCAGCACTCGCTCGTGAACCCGCTCGGTGAGCACATCCTCGACGGCATCAACGCCACGACCGCGTTCATCGGCTGCAACGGCGTCGACTCGGTCGGCGGGATCACCAACATCAACTTGCCGGAGGCGGAGATCAAGCAGAAGATGGTCGCCGCGGCCAGGAGCCGCATCGTCATGGCCGAAGGTCGCAAGGTCGGCGTGGTCGAGCTTGCTCGGGTGTGCTCGTTCGACAGCGTCGATGAGCTGATCACCGATGACCGAGCAGACGACGACGAGGTTGCCAAGATCCGCGATCGCGGTGTCGAGGTGACCGTCGTGCCTCACGTCGAAGGAGTCGATGGATGACGTCACGTGTCGCGGTGATCGGCGCCGGGCCCGCAGGTCTCACCGCGGCGTACCGGCTGCTCCAGCAGGGCCATCGTGTGGAGGTCTTCGAGCGTGCGGAGGTCGTCGGCGGACGAACGCACAGCGAGCACCACGGCGACGGCCACTGGGTCGACACCGGCGCCGGATGGTTGGCCAGCTTCTACCCCCGCACCCTTGCCCTCCTCGAAGAGCTCGGGCAGCGCCACCGTCTGAGCCCGATGTCGCTGCGGGGTGGTGGCGATCTCCTCCTCGACGGCCGTCGCCACCCCACCCCGAACTCGATCGGCAGGATCCTGCGGACCGATCTCCTCGGACCGGTCGACAAGGCACGCTTCATCGCCTACATGGCGCGCCTGTTCGTCGACCAGGATGGCGAGCTCGCGATCGACCAGTCGCGCGATGACGAGACCGCGCTCGCGGCGCTGACTCCGGCCGGCCGATCTGCGGTCGAGCGGATCGTCCGGCCGAACTTCGAAGGCCCCTTCTTCGCCCGGCTCGAGGACATGTCCGGCGCGCTCGTGCGGTCCTGGCTCCGCGTGCTGGCGGTCGGGACGTTCTTCCATGTCGAGGGCGGGATGGACGCTCCGTGGCGTGACCTCGGGGACCTGCTCGATGTTCGATGTGGGGTGGAGGTCCGTCGTGTCGAGCGAGACGGGAGCGGCATCCGCGTGGTGACCGCCGACGGCGAGTCGAACCACGACCAGGTCGTGCTCGCCGTGCCGGCCCCGGTCGCTCGGGAGCTGCTCGCCGACGACCTGTACCCCGACGTGCTCGACGACGTCCGATACGTTCCGCACGTCCGACTGTACGCCGCCCGCCGTGGTGCGGGACCCGGCCGCAGTGGGGTCCATGTGTTCCCCAACGACCTCGTCGCCACGGTCGAGTTCGGCGCCGGGCGGTTCGGTGCCTGGGGGCAGGTGCCCGAGGATTGGGCGTGGGGTTTGGTGTGCGCCCCCGCCGCGACCAGCGCGCCCTTGCTCGACGAGCCGGCCGACTCGGTCGCGGACCGCATGTGGACCCTCGCTCGCCAGATCGATCCACGGCTGTTCCCGTTGGAGCGCGCCGACGTCGTGCAGCTGATCCGGTGGCCGCACGCCGTGCCCCTGGTCGACCCCGGCTACTACCGGCGACTCGGGCGACTCTCGCAGCGGCCCCCGATCGTCTTCGCAGGGGACTGGCTCGTCCAGCCGTGTGTCGAAGGCGCGGTTCGGTCCGGCGAGGCGGCCGCCGACCTCATCGGAAGGGCGTCCCCGTGATCCACCCCCGCAGCAGCGATCGTTGGCTCGAGATGGACCTGACCTGGTTCGATCCGGCCCAACCGTTCACACCCCGCCTCGAGGAGCTGTTCGAGCGCATCTCACCACTGCTCCGCGACGTCGACGGTCGGGCCGGCATCTTCTTCAACCTCGGATGGCTCATCGACCTCGTCACCGAGTGGACCGGCGATCTCGACCAGCGGATCCCCACACGGAGCCGCCGTACCGCGGCGTGGGCGTCGGTCGGGTACCGGCGGCTCTCCGAGTTCGTCACCGAGTTCCGAGAAGTGGGCGAACGCCACGGCGTCGCCGACATCGGGTGTGGCATCTTGTTCGTCCACTGGGCCCACGTCGTCTGGCCGCCGGAGCTGAAGATCTACGACTTCGACAGCGACTGGTACGAACGCCACCCCGAGCTCTACGGCGAAGCGCACTCACACATCGGGATGCCGGACCTGCACCCGTCCCAACCCCTCCACGCGGACGACTACCCGTATGCCACGGCGCCGTCCGGACTCGACGAGGGCACGGACTTCCCGGCGTTCTTCGGTGCGCAATGGGCGAGCTTCGCCGACGCCGTCGGCTTCGACGCGATCTTGTTGCGCGACGGGTTCTGTGGCCCGATGATCTACAACCGCAACGGACCGTTCGGCATGACCGCGCCGCCGGACCCGGCCACGATCGAGCGGTTCTCCGATGGAGTCCGTGCCCTGTTCCGCGAGGTCAAGCAGGCGAGCCCGGAACGGCTCGTCGTCGGTTACTCGAGCGCGATCAGCCCGGTGGCGGATTGGCGCGTGGGATGCGTCGACTTCGAATCCTTGGTCGCCGATGGCCACATCGACGCGTGGATCGAACAGACCTGGGCAGGTGCGTGGCAGGACTGGTGGCACCAGCTCTGGAAGGGCTGGACCTTCCAGACCGCGAACCTGCTCACCCGGGGTGCGATGATCACGAGTGCCAACGAACGCCGGTCCGTGCCGTGCGCCCTGTGGCACCTGGTCGAGACATGGGACGGGTGGGAGCACTGGGACACCCTCCACCAGGTACCCGGCAAGCTCACCTGGGGCGCGTGGGCGTTCGCCCACGCGAGCTCGCTCACACCCGACGGGCCTCGCCCGAGCGACGGTGCCTACGTGTCCTGGTTGAACAACGGCGACATGCAGCTGCTGTCCTCCGCTGACGTCGAATTCGTTCGCGGCTTGCTCGATCGGTCCGAGGCGAGCGCAGCCGGGCTGGAACATGTGCACGGCCCGGCCCTCGTGTACGACCGGGGGGCGATGGAAGGCATCACGGCCACCTGCCCCGACGAGAACCTCGCAGAGTGGATCGACGATCAAGCCGGGCTGGTGATGAAGTGGGGCGTTCCGATCCTCGGCTGCACGCGCACCGAGTGGCTCGCTGTGAGCGACGGATCGGACCGGCCGCTCGTCGCCCAAGTACCCGATCCGACGTCCGCACATCCGGAGCTGCTCGCGGCCCCGATGCTGGCCGTGTTCGGACGAGCCGATGCGATAGCTGCCGACGTGGTCGACGCCCTGGGGATCCGCCCGACGAGCGAGCGGATCGACGCCGACTTCTGGGTGTGTGACGGCGATCGCGCCGATGTTCCGCCAGCCGACCGCCCGTACCTCCCGACGCACGTGGCCGTCGAGCCGACCGACGACGCGACGGTGCACTACTCCTCTCGCCGGACGCCGATCATCACGACTCGCGGTCCGCGTCTGTGGTGGCAGCCGACCGACTGGTCCGAGCCGTTCAGCCCCTACCTGCCGAAGTTCCAGATCGGATCGACGTTTCCTGCTTACCTCGTCGCCACGTTGATGACCGAGCTCCTGGCCGACGGCGGCTCCATGCACCTGGTGCCACCGCCGTACCCGACTCCGATCGCCTTCCACGCCTGGCGGAGCCACGGGGCCGACCACATCCTCCTCGGCAACCTGGAGACCGGGGAGTTCGGTGACAGTCGGACCACGCGCACGGCGACCGTGCGCCTCCCGGTGCGCGAGCTGGCGCTCGGCGATGCGGCGAACGGTCTCGAGCGGCTCGATGGAGAGGGGCCCGACCAGGTCACGTTGGGACGTGAGGCGGACGGGATCGTGACCGCCACGATCGACATCGCTCCGGAACGAGCGGTGGTGTATCGAGTGGTCACCGCGCCCACGGGAGGTGACGGGTGATGTCGGTGCGACCGCTCGACGACGACCAGCTCCGAGCATTCGACCGCGACGGCTTCGTCGTGTTCGGCCCTGTGCTCGCGCCGCACGAGTGCGAGCAGATGGTCGCCGAGGAGCGCCGACTCCGCTCCGACGACAGCTACGGACGATCACCCGGACTGGTCGTCATGGATCAGCTCGAGCACGTCAGCCGACTCGTTCGGTGGTTCTGCTGCGAGGGACACCATCTCGACGTCGTCGAGCAGCTGCTCGGTCCGGATGTCGTGTTGACCCACAACCAGTTCGTGACGAAGCTGCCGGGTGCCGGTGTCAGCGAGAGTGCGATCCCGCTCCACCAGGACGACGGGTACGGGACGCTCGATCCGCCCGACGACCTGACCGTGTGGGTCGCACTCACCGACACCACGACCGACAACGGTTGTCTCGTCGTAGCGCCGAGCAGTCACCTGGGCGGCATCGTCGAGCATCGGGTCGCAGCGCACAACCCCGCGTTCCGCGAGGCGTCGACCGTCGAGGTCATACCGCTCGAGCTCGCGGCGGGAGAGGCGGTCGCGTTCAGCGGTCTGCTCCTCCACGGTTCGGGCGACAACTTGACCGATCGCGAACGAGTGGCGCTGTTCGCCCGTTACTGCCGACCTGACGTGGTCATGGTCACCGAGGGTGGCAAACCGGTCCTGGAGGACGGCCACTCGTGGATGGTGCGGGGTGAGGCCCCGATGTCGGTCTGGCGAAGCGCGAACGCCAAGTTCACCGATCCCTGAGTCGCGGGGTCATCGAGAGGAGGACATCATGTTGGAGACGATCGGAGCAGTGCTGCCCGATGCCGCAGCTCGGTACGGCGACAAGACGGCACTCGTCTTCGGCGATCGCGAGTTCTCGTTCCGAGATCTCGATGACCTGTCGGCACGGCTGGCCTCCGGTCTCGCCGCGCTCGGAATCGGTCGCGGCGACATCGTCACGCTCTACTCCGCGAACCGCTGGGAGTGGGTCGTCAGCTACTACGGCATCCTCAAGCTGGGCGCTGTGGTGAACCCGATCAACGTGATGCTCACCCCCGCCGAGGTCGAGTTCGTGGTGACCGATTGCCGAGCCAAAGCCATTCTCGCCTCGGGGGAGAAGGGCGTCCCCGTGTTGGGCGTGCGGGATCGCTCAGACGTGGTCGAGATCGTGTTGTTCGACGACGATGCGGTCAGGGAGGGAGCCCGCTCGTTCCGGGAGGTGCTCGATTCCGGCTCGGCTGATTTCGCACCGCCGACGGTCGAACCCGACCAACTGTCGACGATCTGCTACACGTCCGGGACCACCGGACATCCGAAGGGGGCGATGCAATCCCATCGCTCCGTGATCCTGAACTCGGCGATGACGGCACTGATGCACGTCCGGACTCGCGACGACGTCGTGGTGACCGCACTGCCGTGCCCGCACGTCTACGGCAACGTCGTGATGAACGCGGCGATGATGTACGGCATGACCCTCGTCCTCCATGCGGCGTTCGTGGAGTCGGAGGTGCTCGCGAGCATCGAGCGGCACCGGGCGACGATGTTCGAAGGTGTTCCGACGATGTACCTCTACCTGTTGAACGACCCGGGTCTCGCTGCGGCTGATCTCTCGTCGCTCACCCGGTGCACGGTGGGGGGTCAGACGATGG
>DATHUU010000203.1:0-2726 GCA_035461925.1 Ilumatobacter sp. | reverse complement strand
GCCGAACGACCTCGCCGCGGTGCAAGCGTTCGTGCGATCGGTCGCCCGCATCCTCCACTGAAGCTGGGGCTCGGGCCGCACAGGTGTTCGTCGTACGTTGCGCGGCGCGGTGCCAACTCGCTAAGGTGGTCGACACCTGGGGATCTCCCCGGGTCGTACGGGGTTCGACCCGACGTCCGGTCGGGCCACATGGCGATGCACCCTGCAATCATCAGTGCACTCCATGGGGCTTCGGGACGCTCATCGTCGAGATGGACATCCCAGTGGCCAGGCAGTGGCTCGAAGGCTTCACCTCCACCGGCGTTCACCGATCGGATCCCCGTGTGTCCACCTTGAGCCAGCGACATCGGCGTCGGGATCGTCCCGGCTGTCCCGGCTCGACGTCCAGTCCCGATCACCCCGTGCGGGGAACCCCCAGGGAAAGAAGCTCATCGTGACCGCTCAGGCACTCGAACAAGGCGTCCTCGAATCGAAGGACAAGTCGCAGCTGATCCAGATCGCCGAAGCGCTCGGCGTGAAGGCCAACGCCCGGCTCAAGAAGGCCGACATCATCGACCAGATCCTCGCCAAGACCGGTGGCGGGAACGGCAGCAGCGCGAAGAGCGAGTCGCCCGCGCCAGCCGCGAAGACGGCAGCAGCGCCCGAACCGGCGCCCGCCGCGACGACAGCAGCGCCCGAACCCGAACCGGCGGACGAGCCGAAGGCGGAGTGGGAGCTGGCACTCGACACCGCGACCACCGACGCAACGGACACCGACCGTGCCGACACCGACCGGGACGACGCCGACACCGCCAGCAGCGACACCGCGCCCACCGACGCACGCCGGCGCAGCGATGCCCGGCCGGGTGAGTTCCGGACAGCAGAGACGAAGCCGGCGGACACGACGCCGGGCGATGCCGACCGGGGCGAGGCCAAGCAGGCCGGCGATCGAGACGGCCGACCCGACCAGCGCGGCAACCAGCAGCGCAGCCAGCCGCAGAACCAGGGCGACCAGAACGACGGCGAGAGCCGCAACAAGCGTCGACGTCGACGTCGCAAGAAGACTCGCGACGATGGCCCCCAGGGCGAGGACCGCGACCTGCTCGACGCCGACGACGAGCAGCCGGTCGCCGTCGGCAACGAGCCGGTGCGGGTCGAGGGCTACCTCGACATCCGCGACGAGGGCTACGGCTTCCTCCGGGTCGACAACTTCCTCGCCAGCAAGAGCGACTCGTACATCCCGGTCAAGCTCTCCCGCCAGTACGGCCTCCGCAAGGGCGACCACGTCGTCGGCATGTCCCGGCCCGCCGGCCGGAACGAGAAGAACCCGGCGATGCTCGAGATCCACTCGGTCAACGGCCGCCCGCCCGAGGACGCGAAGCGCCGCCGTCGGTTCGAGGACCTCACGGCGCTGTTCCCCGACTCACGCCTCCGCATGGAGGATCCCTCCGACCCGGGCAACATGACGGCGCGGATCATCGATCTCGTCTCACCGATCGGCAAGGGCCAGCGCGGCATCATCGTCTCGCCGCCGAAGGCCGGCAAGACCACGGTCATGAAGACGATCGCGGCGTCGATCGAGAAGAACAACCCGGAGTGCCGGCTCATCGTGCTCCTCATCGACGAGCGGCCCGAAGAGGTCACCGACATGCGTCGCCTCGTCAAGGGTGAGGTGATCGCATCGACGTTCGACAAGCCGAGCGACCAGCACACCCAGATCGCCGAGATGACGATCGAGAAGGCCAAGCGGCTGGTCGAGTACGGCGAGGACGTCGTGATCATCCTCGACGGCATCACCCGCCTCAGCCGGGCGTACAACCTCGCCGCCCCGGCGAGCGGTCGCATCCTGTCCGGCGGCATCGACGCCGGTGCGCTCTACCCGCCGAAGAAGTTCTTCGGTGCGGCGCGCAACGTCGAGGAGGGCGGCTCGCTCACGATCCTCGCGACAGCGCTCGTCGAGACGAACAGCCGCATGGACGAAGCGGTGTTCGAGGAGTTCAAGGGCACCGGCAACATGGAGCTCCGGCTCGACCGTCGACTCGCCGAGCGGCGGATCTACCCGGCGATCGACGTCGATGCGTCGAGCACCCGGCACGAGGAGCTGTTGTACGATCGCAAGCAGCTCCAGATGGTCTGGAAGCTGCGTCGGGTGCTCTCGGGGCTCGCCGCCGACGGCAACGCCGCACCGGGCCTGGAGCTGCTCGTCGACCGGCTCAAGACGTTCCGCACGAACGACGAGTTCCTGACGGAGATCGCCAAGCAGCCCGGCATGTGACGAGTCGTGGCAGGCACCAACCCGCCCCGATCCCGGTACACTGAACCGTCCGCTTTTCGCAGGAGACGCACATGAAGACCGACATCCACCCCGCCTACGCCGAAGTCACGGTCAAGTGCTCGTGCGGCAACACGTTCACGACCCGCTCGACCAAGCCCGGTGAGCAGCTCATCGAGCTCTGCAACGAATGCCACCCGTTCTACACCGGCAAGCAGAAGCTGGTGGACTCCGGTGGCCGCGTCGAGCGCTTCAACAAGCGCTACGGCCGACGCGACAAGAAGTGACCGACGCGGCCACGAGCCGCGACGACGACCGATCGGGACCGCTCCGGGCACACCGGGGCGGTTCGGTCGTTTTCCGGGCGCTCGTTGTCGCCCAGCCCGGTACCGTCGGCACCGTGAACGATGCCGACACCGAACGCCGCAGTCGCCTCCTGGGACTGAAGCTGCGCGCCCTCGTGCGCGACCACCTC
>DATHUU010000202.1:0-9063 GCA_035461925.1 Ilumatobacter sp. | reverse complement strand
GAGCGCTGCGCGCAGGTGGGCCGTCACCTCGTCGGTGTGCTCGCCCGGCATGGTGCGGATGTCGATGTCGAGATCGACCACGTCGGGGATCACGTTCGTCTTCGGACGGCCGACGGTCTGCACGACGTTGGGTGAGAAGGTCGTGTGGGAGCACGCGTGGAGGAACCGCTGCGCCCCGGGGCTCGGCAGATCGGCGAGGAGGTCGTCGATCGCCGACTCGTCGAGGAGGGCCGCCTTCATGTCGTCGGGCAGGTCGAGCGTGGCGACCTGACCGCGCCACAGCTCGTGGAAGCGCGGGTCCGGCCGATAGCGGTCGAGGCTGGTGACGACCTTGGCGGCGGTGACCAGCGCGTTGTCGGCACCGAAGGGCATCGAGCCGTGCCCGGGTGTGCCGTGGACGCGGAGGCGCCGCCAGGCGACGCCCTTCTCCCCCACCGTCAAGCTGACCGATCGGTGGCCCTCCGGTCCGCTGTGGAGCCCACCACTCTCGGTCAGGAGGTAGTCGCAACGGATGGCGTCGGGGTGCTCGTCGGCGACCCAGCGGGCGCCGTGCGCGCTGCCGGCCTCCTCGTCGGCGACGGCGAAGTACAGCAGGTCGCCCTTCGGGCGGAAGCCGCGGTCGACCAGCGACCGGAACACGACCGCCATCGACGAGGTGAGGTTCAACATGTCGACCGCACCACGGCCCCAGACCTCGTCGTGGCCGGCCGCGTTGCGGATGAGCTCACCGCCGAACGGATCCTCACGCCACCCCTCCTCGTTGACGGGGACGACGTCGGTGTGGCCCATCAGGCACAGCGACGGCGCCGACGGGTCGGTGCCGCGGAGGCGTGCGACGAACGACGCCCGGCCCGGCGTCGGTTCCCATCGCTCGATGTCGACACCCGGTGCCTCGACGTGCGTCTGGAGCACGTCGGCGTTGCGCGTTTCGTGCCCCGAATCCGGCGTGCCGTCGTTGACGCACTGGTTCCGGATCAGCGTCTGGAGCAGTTCGACCGTCTCGCCGGTGAGATCGCGTGCCATGCGCCGAGTCTTCCACCCCCGAATCTCCCGACACTGATCGGTGCGACAAGACTCACCCGCATGACGAAGCTCCCCGACACCCAGGTCCACGGACAGGCCGACGAGGGGTACGGCGCGGTCGCCGACGCGTTCGCCGCGAACTTCACGGAACGGGGCGAGCTGGGTGCTGCCTTCTGCCTCTACGTCGACGGGGTCGAGAGGGTGAACCTCTGGGGCGGCACGGCGAATCGATGCTCCGGGCAGGCGTGGGACGACTCGACGCTCCAGCTCGTGTTCTCCACCACGAAGGGGATCGTCGCCACGTGCGTGGCCCGCCTCGTGCAGTCGGGCGCGTTGTTGTACGACGATCCGGTGGCGAAGCACTGGCCCGAGTTCGCCGTCAGCGGCAAGGAGCACGTCACCGTCGGCCAGATGCTCAGCCACCAAGCGGGCCTCATCGGTGTCGATGCGCCCCTCGACTTCGACCAGATCATGACGGTCACACCGGTCATCGAGTCGCTCCAGTCCCAGACACCCCTGTGGGCTCCCGGTACCGCCCACGGCTACCACGCGATCACGTTCGGCTGGCTGGCCGGAGAGCTGCTCGCCCGGATCGACGGCCGCCGGATCGGTCAGTACGTCCAGGACGAGCTCGCCAGTCCGCTCGGGCTCGACATGTGGATCGGCCTCCCGGAGGCGGAGGAGCCACGGGTGTCGCGCCTCGAGCTCACCCCGTTGCCCGACGACCCCGCGCTGCGCGAGCACCTCGGACGGTTGTACGCCCGCGACGCGTACGGCTACAAGGCGCTGGCGCTCGACGGGCGGATCTCGACGGCCGGCGAGAACCACTTCAACACGCGGGCCGTGCACGCGACCGAGATGCCCGGCGCCAACGGCATCACCAACGCTCGCTCGCTCGCCCGGATGTACGCCGCCACGATCGGCGAGGTCGACGGGGTCCGTCTGCTCGACGGGGACACGATGAACCTGGCCCGTACCCAGCGCGTGATGGGCGACGACCTGACGCTGCTCGTCCCGTCGCGGTTCGGAGCGGGGTTCTGGCTGCACGACACCTCGACCCCGATGATCCAAGACGGCTCGTTCGGTCATCCGGGAGCCGGTGGCTCGCTCGGCTATGCCAACCCCGAGCTCGGCATCGGTTACGGCTACGTCATGAACCGGATGGGGAACACGCTCACCGGCGACCCGCGCACGATCGCCCTCAACGACGCGATCGTCGCCGGCCTGGGTTAGACGTTCGGGCCGCTCAGGTCGCCGTTGGGCGTGAGTTGCGCGCCGTCCGGACCATCTGGATCCGATTCACGTCTAATGTGCTGATCGCGACGCCGCCCCCCACTCGCATCGGCCACCCCGCGTGGGTTCGATCGTGCCCGGGCGTCGCCGACCCGACACAGGACCTCTCCACGACTGATGAACTTCAACGCGCCGACCGAGCACCAGATCCTCGTCTTCCTCGTCCAGGTGACGGTGATGCTCGCGTTCGCACGGGTGCTCGGGCAGGCCAGCAGGCGGATCGGCCAGCCGGCGGTGGTCGGCGAGCTGGCAGCGGGCGTGCTCATCGGACCTTCGGTCCTCGGCCGGGTCGCCCCGGAGACGTTCTCGTGGCTGTTCCCCGGCGACATCGTGCAGTCGGGGATGCTCTTCACGGTCGGCTGGCTCGGCGTCATGATGCTGCTGGTCGTGACGGGATTCGAGACCGACCTGGCGCTCATCTCCAGACTCGGACGTGCTGCCGTCCTCGTGACGTTCGGAAGTCTCGCGCTGCCCTTCGCACTCGGTCTCGGATCCGGGTTCCTCGCTCCCGACGCCTTGCTCGGCGACGACAGCCAACGGTTCACGTTCGCGCTCTTCCTCGCTGCCGCGCTGACGATCTCGTCCCTCCCGGTGATCGCGAAGATCCTGACCGACCTCGAGCTGTTGCGACGCAACTTCGGCCAGCTGACGCTCGCCGTGGCGATGGCCAACGACGTGATCGGCTGGGTTCTGCTCGGCCTGATCGCCGGTCTCGCGAGCTCGGGGCGCTTCGACACTGGTCAGCTCCTCACCACGATCGGATCGCTGGCCGTCTTCCTCATCGTCGCCGCGCTGCTGGGTCAGCGGTTCGTCGACCTCGTCATGCGGTGGCTCCGGAGGCTGTCGGTCGGGGTCGGCGGCTTCGTGACCGTCGCGGTGGCGTTCGCGCTCGGGCTCGGGAGCATCACCCAGGCGATCGGCGTCGAGGGCGTGCTCGGCGCGTTCATCGCCGGCATCCTGCTCGGCCGCTCCCGTTACAAACGACAAGAAGCCGAGGACCAGCTCGAGACGTTCACGTCAGCATTCCTCGCGCCGATCTTCTTCGCAACTGCCGGCCTACGGGTCGAGCTCGGCACGCTCTCGGACCCGGTGGTCATCTGGTGGGCCGTCATCATCGTGCTCGTCGCGAGCATCGCGAAGTTCTTCGGGTCGTGGGCCGGAGCACGCATGGCTGGGTTGGGCAATCGGGACGGCATGGCGCTCGGTTCCGCCCTCAACGCGCGCGGCGCGCTCGAGATCGTGATCGCGACCGTGGGGCTGTCGCTGGGGGTCCTGAACGATGCGTCCTACACCATCGTCGTGATCATGGCGATCGCGACATCCGTGATGGCGGCCCCGCTGCTCCGTGCGATCACGCGCAACTGGGAGGGCTCACCGGACGAGGTGATCCGGCTGAAGCGCGAGAAGCGCATGGCGACCAACGTCTTGGTCCGCCCGACGCGGGCGCTCGTGGTCGCCGACGAGCATGCCGAGGGAGCCTTCGCGGCCGAGCTCGCGAACGCTGTCCTGCCCGACGAGTCTCCGATGACGATCGTCCGCACGAGCGACGATCAGCACGCCGTCCTGGATGTGATGAGGGTCCTCCAGGACCGCCACCTCGAGCTGCGCACCGTGAACGGGAGCGGGGTGGAAGCACTGCTCCGGCACGCGGGCATGGGCTACGGACTCGTCGTGACCGGTACGAGCGCCACGAAGTTGGAGGGACTGTCGACCGCAGACACGGAACTGCTGCGCACACCGGATCTCCCGGTGCTCCTCGGACGGCCGGCCGTCAGGCAGGCCGGTCCGCCGAGCCGTCTCCTCCTACCACTGTCGACGACCGTGCCGGCGCGAGCAGCGACCGAGGTGGCCGTCGCCCTCGCGGCGAAGCTCGGAGCGGGGCTGGATCTGCTGTACGTGCGATCCGATGCGAACGGCGCCGACGACGTCGCCGGTCGGTCCCGACTGGCGAGCTACTGGGGCACCAGTGATCCCGTCGCGCAACGGATGTTCACGTCGGTCGCCGACGTCGCCAGGGAAGCCGGGATCTGGCCCCGTCGGATCATCACCGACAACGCGTCGCGCGCCGCTGGAATCCTCGAGGTGGCGCGACGACGTGACAGCGACCTCGTGATCGTGGGGGTCGAGGTGCAGGACGTCAGCGGCGCGGTGCACCTCGGTCAGACGGCGACACTGCTGCTCGCCGAACCCGACGTCGGCCTGCTCATCGTGGCGCTCGGCCCGCGCTGACCTCCGAGCCCGATGCCCCGCCAGCGGCCAGGGCGATGACGACGTCGAGGAGGCGTTCGCCCGTACGGGCGGGCAGCCTCCATGGTGCGTGCACCCGGGCGACGCCCGGAGCGCGTCCCACAGCCGGGCATCGATCCGACGAAGCCGCACCTCGCCTACCCGCCGGACGACTACGCCCGCATGGTGGCAGTCCCCGACGAGGTGATCACCAGGTCGGCGAGCGTCCCCGACCCGCCCGTGCCGGCCTGACCCGCCGCGGTGACCTGCCCTCCTCGAGGCGTTCGGCGCGACTGGGCCCTTCTGGAACCGGCCGTCACCCGTCGCGCCTCACCCTTCCCCATCGAGGCGCGAGGGGCAGTCGAGCCGGCAGTTCACGTCCAGACTCGTTCGGCGATCTCTGCCCACAGGTCGCGGAACGCTGTTGCTGCAACGCTTCTCGGCGCGAAGACCGCCACGGGCGCACGTTCGGTCCCCATCTGCTCGATGACGCTGGCGTTCGGGATCGCCGTCCGGAGGAAGCCCGGCACGTCGTTGACCAGGTGAGCGACCAGCTCGCGTTGCAGGCGTTTGCGACGGTCGAGCATCGACGCGAACGGGAGCAAGATCGGGCTACGGCTCTGCTCGGCGAGGAAGCTTGCCAGTTGCTCGAGGGTGCGTTCGGACAGAGTGGTGGGGATCGTCGGCACGACGAGCGCGTCCGTCGCCTCGAACACACCCTCGCTGCTGAGCGTGATCCCGGGGGCGCAGTCGAGCAGAGCGACGTCGTAGCGGTCTGCGACCGGCACCAGGAGCTCCCCGAGTCGTCGTGTGGGGTGCTTGGTGTCGTCGAGCTCGAGATCGAGGTGACGCAGAGAGAAGTCGGCGGGCACGATGTGGACGGCCGGGTCGTCGGTGGCGCGGATGTTCGCCCCGAGCGCTCCCGCGCGGCTGACGAGTCGTTCGGCGCCTCCTTTGACGGAGGGCTTGACCCGCACGAAGAACGTCGCCGCGCCTTGAGGGTCGAGGTCCCACAGCAGCACCCGCGCTCCCGTGGCGGCTGCTTCGTGGGCGAGGTTGATCGCGGTGGTGGTCTTGCCGACACCGCCCTTGATGCTGTAGGTGGCGAGGATCTTCACGTGGTGATCCGGTCGAGCACCGCGTCGAGGGCGCGTTGGGTGGCCGGGGTGTCGTAGTCGGCGAAGCGCTCGGCGAACTCGATGCGCGCGGCGTGGCGTTGCTGGTCGAGTCGCTCGGTGAGCTGACCGATCGCGAGCATCGTGTCGGCCGACGCCCCGATGTCGTGGAGCTCGGTGGCGACGGCTCGCAGCATGTGGGTGTGGACCTCGGCGTCTTGGTGCTCGCCGAGATTGTCCTGCAGTGCTCTGAGGCGCTTCACGTACCGCTTGCGAGCACCCTTGGGAAGGAGGCCGCCGAAGCACTCGAGCAGGTAGCGGAGCTTCTTGGCGTCCTTGCGGAGATCGTGGACGTGTTCGGCTGGTGTGTCGGGTCCGATCCGCCGGCCGTGTTCGAGCACGATCTCGTGGGCGCGGGCGATGCGCTTCGCGACCAGCGGACCGAGCGGTCGAAGAGCCCGCCGTGGGAGACCGTCGCGAACGGACGGTGTCGCGAGCCACCCCTGCCATGTGTTCATCAGGGTGGCGGCACGTTCGGAGCACAGGCCGCGCTCGAGCGCGACGTGTCCATCGTTGCGACGCCGTTCGAGCAGGTCGCGAACCGGTTCCAGAGATGCTGCCACCTCGGGGCCGAGCGGGTCGGTGTAGCTCGACCATTCGAGCAGGTAGACATCGAGGTCCCGCGGTGTGCTCGTGAGGTCTGCGAGCCAGGCGAACTCGTCACGGGCGAGATCGCGGATCTCGGCGGGGAGCACGTGCTTCGCAGCAGCGAGCACGGTGCGGGTCTGCCGGACCGCGATCCGCAGGTCGTGCAGGAACTCGGGATCGGACTGGTCGATCGTGCCTTGCCAGTTCGCCGCGATCGTCGTGGCGAGGTTGGCGAGCACGAGCCGGAATCCGTCGATCGCCGCCATGTCGGGCTCGAGAGGAACGGTCGCCGTCGCCGTGAAGCCAGCGAGGTCGACGCCCGCCGCGGCGGCGCACTGCGCCAACGTGTCCGTCTCGGACTCCACGAGTCCGAGCCGGCGGAGCGATTCGAGGGCACGGCGAGCGTGTTTGGGGTAGCCGGGAACCTCGTGGATCTCGATCGTCGCAACGAGGTGGGCATCGGGCCGGTCGAGAACACGGACTTCGTCGTGGACATCAGCGATGGCGACGACCTTGCCGGCGGCGTCGCGCAGCAGGCCACGCGTGCGCTGTGCGCTGGTGCGAAGTCGTGGCAACAGCGCACGCTCGCCGACGACGGCTGCGACGCGGGCCCGGACGGGGCCGGATGGCAGATCCTCCGGGACACGAGGCGCAGCGTCGACCACGAGATGAGCCGGTGTGGTGTCGTCGCCGGAGAGCGCGAGCTCGACACCGTCGCCATCGGTCATCTGGAGGCGCAGACCGGAGCGGTGCAACCGGCCGTCGAACGTGTCGAGCAGGGTGGTGGTCGTCGGCCGCGGCAGACCGAATTCGAAGCCGAGGTCGGTGAGCAGTTCGACCGCAGCGCGTTCGTACCCTGCTGCCGGGAAGGTGGCCGATCGCGTCACCGTGTCGAAGGTAGCGGCGAAAGCCACACACTGCCCAGGGTGACGATCGAGATCGGACGCAGGTTCCGGACTCGACAGCTGTTCAACCATCGTTCACGTCGACTTCGGCGCGGGACGTGCCCGCCGCTTCAGCGGGGTTCGATGTCCCAGGAGATCGGTGTCACGGGCTGGTACCTGCAGTAGAGGCCGGTCGCTATCGATTGATCGAGATGTCGGCCGAGGACGGGGTGGAGTCGGTCGAGTTGGCGGATGCTGCTGCGGATCCGGTGTGTGACGGCGGAGCGGGCTCGCTCGGCGTTGTCGGGAGCGCGGCGTCGACGACCGCCACGTCCCATGGCGGCGGTGAGGTGCTCGATGAGCTGGTCGAGCTCGACCTGGTAGCGGTAGGAGCGGGTGTAGTCGTTGTCGTGCTCGGCTTGTTCGATCTCGGCCTGCAGCTCGCGGATGCGGTCTTCGTACTGGCGTCGCGCGGTGGCGTCGATGAGCTCACCGGTGGAGTGTTGCTCGACGGCTGCGTCGACGAGGTCGAGGCAGTGGATGTCGGCGCCGACGGCGGCGATCAGGCGCACGATGTCGCTGACGCCCTTCGATGTCCGTACGGCGATGGAGTGGCCTGCGTAGTCGAACTCGACCAGGTCGCCGCGTCGGTCGATCCTGGCGCGACGCTCGGCGGGCGGGGCGGGCCGGGTGGTGTCGAGGTCCGGCGGTCTGTTCTCCAGTTCGGCGAGGACGTGTCCGACGACGGCGAACACGTCGTGGTGTCCGATCGGCGCCTCTGTGGTCGTCGGGAGCGGGGCGAGCTCGAACCGGCTGCTGGCGATGGTGGTGATCGGCAGCGTGCGGGCGGTCGCCGTCAGTGCCGGCCAGGAGGGGTGATCCAGTCGGTGGGCGAGTGCGGCGGTGGCATCGACGAGGATGCGTGCGTTGGAGAGTGCGCCGCGTCGGCGGAGGTCGGCGCGCAGCTCGGTGAGGGTGCGGGTGGCGGATGCTGTGT
Organism: Ilumatobacter sp.; assembly: GCA_035461925.1. Taxonomy (GTDB): domain Bacteria; phylum Actinomycetota; class Acidimicrobiia; order Acidimicrobiales; family Ilumatobacteraceae; genus Ilumatobacter. The sequence goes on along the minus strand of DATHUU010000202.1, from coordinate 877 downwards.
CGTCCAGGAGCAGTTCGGCGAACGCCTTGGTGCGCAGGTTGACCGCGATCGCGATCGGATAGTCGAGGGTCCGCGCTGCGGCGAGGGCGTCGGCGGCTGCAACGAGGGCGTCGGCTGGATCGATGCGTGCCTGGATCCAGGCGCGTGTCGTCTGCGCCCAGCTCGCGGTGAGGGCGGAGAGCGGCGGGTTGGTCCGGGCGAGCAGCTCGTCGAGCTGCGCGACTGCATCATCGACATGACCGCTGTCGGCGGTGACCTGCGCCCGAGCGGACACGAGCTCGTCGGCCATGGCGATCGCTCCGATCCGTCGGCCGAGCTCGGAGCCGTCGCGGAACGCTTCGACGGCGCCGTCGAGGTCGCCGCACGCGTTGCGTGCCTGACCGAGGACTCGTCGCAGCAGGAGTGCCGAGACGTCCTCCTCAGGATGCGAAGCGATGGTGTCCTCGGCGAGCTGGAGCGCTGCCGCGGGGTGGCCGGTCACGTACTCTGCGGTGGCCAGGACGGCGACGGCTTGGGCGGCGCCGCGCGACTGGCGGTCTGGGAACCGGTCGAGGAGTCGGCGCATCAGCTCGACGATGTCGTCGGCGTGGCCCTGGTGGACGATCGCCCAGAGGGGCGCTGACAGCTCGTGGGCGCGTCGGGGGTCGTCGTCGTTGGCGACGCACCATCGGATCGCTTCGCTGATGTCGTCGAACGTCGCGACCAGGTCCCGAATCAGGTGGGGCCGCCACTGCGAGGCGGCGCCCGCGAGCAGTTCACGGCATCGAGCCAGGACGTGGTCGACAAAACGACCGTACGCGTCGGCGGTCCCACCGCGGCGACGAAGCCGTTCGAGCGCGAACCGGCGGACGGCGTCCAGGAGCCGGTATCGGGTGTC
>DATHUU010000201.1:0-5451 GCA_035461925.1 Ilumatobacter sp. | reverse complement strand
GAGTGGTGCGCGTCTCGCAGCGACCGGTCGGCCGGGATCATGTACGGCTGGGCCGAGTCCCGCGAGTGGGCGACGCCGTTCGTCGCCGACCCCGCGAAGCGCTCGTCGGTCGTGGCGACGATCGATCTCGACGACGCGATCAGTGCGGACGCCGTCAACGAGGTGCTGCGCGCCAACGGCATCTTCGACACCGACAGCTATCGCAAGCTCGGACGCAACCAGCTGCGGATCGGGATGTTCCCGGCGATCGACCCTGATGACGTCGAGGCACTGACGAGGTGCATCGACCTGGTGGTCGAATCCCTCGGCGGCTGACAGACTGCCGGCGTGGAGACCCCAACGCACCTCGCCGAGGTGCTCGATCTCGAGATCGACGACCTCGGTCCGCTGCGGTCACCGGTGATGCTCATCGCGCTCACCGGGCTGTTCGACATCGGCGGGGCGGCCACGGCGGCCCTCGACCGGTTCGCGCCGGCCGACCGGGCGATCACGATCGGCGAGATCGACCCCGACCCGTTCTACGACTTCACCCAGGAACGCCCACAGGTCGAGTTCGACGAGGGTGAGGTGCGGGTGATCCGCTGGCCGCAGAACCAGTTCGACGTGGTGCGCGGCCAGGGCGAGCGCGACCTGGTCGTCCTGGTCGGTGTCGAGCCGCACCTCGCCTGGCGCACGTACGCCGACTGCATCGCCCACGTCGCTCGGGCGCTCCGGTGCGCGGCGGTGGTGACGGTCGGCTCCGCGGCCGAGGCGGTGCCGCACACCCGGACGCCGCTCGTGACCGGGAGCACGACCGACGCCGATCTGGCTCGGCGACTCGGCATCGGTCAGCCCACCTACCAAGGGGTGACCGGCGTCGCCGGAGTGATCCTGGCGCGCCTCGCGTCCGAGGGGATCCCCTCGGTCTCGTTGCGGGTCGGGATCCCGCACTACCTCATGAACGCCGAGCACCCGGCAGCGATGGCGGCGCTGCAGACCCACCTCGGGCACGTGTTGAGCGTGCCCGTGCCCGACGACACCGAGCTGGCGGACGAGATCGTGCGCTGGCGCAACCTGCACGACGAGGTCGTCGAAGGTGACGTGCAGCTCCAGTTCTACGTGCGGATGCTCGAACAGGACCACGACCGCAAGGCCGAGGCCTCGATCCCGACGGCCGACGACCTCGGTGCCCAGTTCGAGGCCTTCCTCCGCGACCAACGCAACGACGACGACTGACCATCCCGGCTCTGGTCGGGAGGTGGTGGGTCAGCGGGCGGCGGCGAATCCTTGGTCGAGATCGGCGATGATGTCGTCGATCGACTCGAGCCCGACGCTGAGGCGCACCAAGCCGGGGGTGACGTCACTCGCGGCCTGCTCTTCGGGAGTGAGCTGACTGTGGGTCGTGCTCGCCGGGTGGATGACCAGGCTGCGGACGTCGCCGATGTTGGCGACGTGACTGTGCAGGGTGAGCGCCTCGACGAACTTCTTGCCCGCCTCCTGCCCGCCCTGGATCTCGAACGCCAGCACGGAGCCGTACCCCTTGCCGCCGCCGTACCTCTTCGCTCGTTCGTACCACGGGCTCGACTCGAGGCCGGCGTACCGAACGCTCTCGACCTGGTCGTGTCCGTCGAGGTACCGGGCGACGCGATCGGCGTTCTCCCAGTGCCGGTCCATCCGGAGGCTGAGCGTCTCGAGTCCCTGGAGGAACAAGAAGGCGTTGAACGGCGAGATCGCGGCGCCGATGTCGCGCAGCATCTGGACGCGGGCCTTGAGGATCATCGAGCCGTGACCGAGCGCAGGCCAGTACGCGAGTCCGTGGTAGCTCGGATCAGGCTCGTTGAAGTTGGGGAACCGGCCCGATGCGCCGTAGTCGAACGTGCCGCCGTCGATGATCGCGCCGCCGATCGAGGTGCCGTGACCGCCGATGAACTTGGTGAGGCTGTGCACGACGATGTCCGCGCCCCATTCGATCGGCCGGATCAGGTACGGGGTGGCAGTGGTGTTGTCGACCACGAGCGGGATCCCGTGCTCATGGCCGACGGCGGACACGCCCTCGATGTCGAACACGTCGTTCTTCGGGTTCGGCAGCACCTCGCCGAAGAACAACTTGGTGTTGTCGCGAATCGCCGACGTCCAGGCGTCGAGATCGTGGGGATCGTCGAGGAACGTGACCTCGATACCCACCTTCGGCAACGTGTAGTGGAGCAGGTTGTACGTGCCGCCGTAGAGCGATGCCGAGGCGACGATGTGGTCGCCGGCCTCGCAGAGCGTCAGGAACGTCAGCGTCTCGGCCGCCTGGCCCGACGAGACGGCGAGCGCTCCCGGGATGCCGATGGCCGTGGTGCAACCGCCTTCCAGCGCCGAGAGCCGAGCCTCGAGGGCGCCCTGCGTCGGGTTCATGATGCGCGTGTAGATGTTGCCGACCTCGCCGAGCGCGAACAGGTTGGCGGCGTGCTCGGTGTCGCGGAACTCGTACGACGTCGTCTGGTAGATCGGCACCGCCCGGGCACCGGTCGTCGGATCGGGATCGCCGCCGACGTGGATCTGCTTGGTCTCGAAACCCCACTGGTCGCTCATCGGGCGGGATGCTAGACGATAAAATCCGACTGGACAAGTCGGATTTCGGCGCCGGGCCGACCGCGCCCGTCCGACGCGCACCGAACCCTTACGATGTACGACCACGATGGACGACACCCGGGAGCCGCTGTCGGTGGAGACGATCGCTCGAGCGGCGGAGCACGTGGTCGACGGGGAGGGCATGCCCGCGCTGACGATGCGACGACTCGGGCGCGAGCTCGGTGTGGAGGCGATGTCGATCTACCACCACATCCCGAACAAGGCGGCGCTCGAAGACGTGCTCGCCACTCGGCTGCTGTCACCCACCGGCGAGGTCCCGCCGACCAACTCGCCACTCGACGTGGTCGAGTGGTACGCCCGTGCGATCCGCTCCGTGCTGCGTGCCCACCCGCGGCGACTCCCGCTCGTGAGCGGTCGCCTGCCGGCGCAGCTGTTCGACGCGCCCGCACCGCAGGCGGTGCTCACCACGCTGCTCGACGCCGGCTTCGACCACAGCGCTGCGGCGTGGATCCTCGATGCGCTGGTCGGCTACGTCATCGGTCACGCGCTGGTCGAGCGCGCGGACGTGCACGCCACCACGGACGACGACGGCGCGGCCTTCGACACCGGCCTCAGGTTCCTGCTGATCGGGCTCCGCGACGAGCTCGGGCTCTGAGGCCAGCGTCGGACGGACCGTGGCCGCTCGTCAGATCAGGCCGAGCTCAGCGACCGCGTCGCGCTCGGACATCAGCTCTGCGGCGGTGGCGTCGATCTTGGCTCGGCTGAAGTCGTCGATGTCGAGGCCTTGCACGATCGACCACTCGCCGTCCTCGCAGACGCACGGGAAGCTCGACATGATCCCTTCCGGCACGCCGTAGCTGCCGTCGGACGGCACCCCCATCGACACCCAGTCACCGTCGGGGGTCCCGAGCGCCCACGACCGGATGTGGTCGACGGCGGCGTTCGCGGCGGACGCGGCCGACGACGCGCCGCGAGCCTTGATGATCGCCCCACCGCGCGTCGCGACCGTCGGGATGTACGTCTGGTCGTACCACTCGTGGTCGCCGACGGCCTCGTAGGCGTTCTTGCCGGCGACCTCGCAGTGGAACAGGTCGGGGAACTGCGTGTTGGAGTGGTTGCCCCAGATGGTCATCTTCCTCACGTCGTTGACGCTCACGCCGAGCTTCGCCGCCAGCTGGCTGATGGCACGGTTGTGGTCGAGGCGGGTCATCGCCGTGAATCGCTTCGGGTCGAGGTCGGCGGCGTTGCTCATCGCGATCAGCGCGTTCGTGTTGGCCGGGTTCCCCACGACGAGCACCTTCACGTCGCGCTTGGCAGCGCGTGAGAGCGCCTCGCCCTGCGGCTTGAAGATCCCGCCGTTCGCGGACAGCAGATCGGAGCGGTCCATACCGTCCTTGCGCGGCATCGCGCCCACGAGCAGCGCGACGTCGGCGTCAGCGAACGCGGTGTCGGCGTCGTCGGTGCACACGATCTCGGTGAGCAACGGGAACGCGCAGTCGTCGAGCTCCATCTTCACGCCTTCGAGCGCCCCGAGGGCGGGCGTGATCTCGAGCAGCTGCAACGCGACCGGGGTGTCCGGGCCGAGCATCGAACCCGACGCGATCCGGAACAGGAGCGAGTAACCGATCTGACCGGCGGCGCCGGTGACTGCGACACGAACTGGAGACGTCATGTCCCGAGCGTACGCGCACCACCGGGCCCCCTCCCAACGGGCGAAGGTGCCGAGTCGCGGGGTCGGGCTCGATCAGCGGCCGGTCCAGTCGCCGATGAGGTCGGCGTAGTACGCGGACCCCACGGCGGTGAGGTGGATGCCGTCGGCGGCGAAGCAGTTGCCGGGGCACTCGTTCGACTTCGACGCCCAGTCGATCATGATGATGTTGTCGTTCGGGTTGTCGCGGGCGGCGAGGATCGCGTTGTTCTCCGCAGTCCACGCACGGTTCGCACGGACGTTCAACATGATCACGTTGGGCACGTCGCTGAGCGGTGCCAGCAACGCATCGAGCGTCTCCCGGGTGATCGGCCCGTTGGTGCCGAGGTGGATGATCACCGGGTCGCCGAACAGGTCGGCCTCACCCAACTGCTCGAACAACGGCACCATGTCGATCATCTGCCGGTTCTGCTCGGCGTTCACCACGTACCCACGTTCGGACAGCACGTTCGCGGCCCCGAGCATCACCGAGTCGCCGATCGCGAGGTAGTCGACCGGCTCGGCGGGCAGCGTCGTCGTGGTGGTGGTCGTGGTCGTGGTCGTCGTCGTCGACGCGTCCGGTTCGGGGTCGGCGGGGAGGGCAGGCACGGTGGTGGCGGTCGGTGGGATGTCGGTCGGCGCGGCGCTCTCGTCCCCACCACCGAGGAGCTCGTCGAAGGACGTGACCGCGTCCTCGTTGTCGATCGCCGCCTGCTCGACCTCGTTCAGCTTCAGGTCGGCGAGGCTGAGGAAGAGCGCGCCGAGCACCACGAACACGGCGGTGCCGAACACCGCATTGCGCACCATCAGTCGTGACAGCGGGTCGAGGCTGCGGGTCCAGCTCCGCCAGCGCAGCCCGAGCTCGCGCCGGCGGATCGGGGTCTCGATCAGGGTGTACGACGCCTCGGTGATCACGGCGGTGATCACCATCGCCAGCAGGAACTGCGGCAGGCTGAGCACGTTGCCGGCCACCTCGCGGATGATCTGGTAGATCGGCCAGTGGAACAGGTACAGCCCGTACGAGCGGGTTCCGATCCACAGCAGGACCCGGGTGCCGAGCCATCTGCTCGCGAACGTCCGACGGTGCGTGACGGCGGCGATGAGCATCAGGGTCGCGATCGCGGTCCAGAGGAACCCACCCCGGAAGAGCCACGGGTCGGCGCCTTCGGCGGTCATGAAGTGCAGCCGCGAGTTGAGGAGCACGAGGA
>DATHUU010000200.1:0-4602 GCA_035461925.1 Ilumatobacter sp. | reverse complement strand
CTCATCGGGCTCGACCACGTCAAGACCGAGGTCCGCCGACTCACGAGCCTGCTCCGGGTCCAGCAGCTCCGAGCCGAGCAGGATCTCCCGGTGATCGAGACGAGCCGCCACCTGGTGTTCGTCGGCAACCCGGGCACGGGGAAGACGACCGTCGCCCGGCTGCTCTCCGAGCTGTACCGGGGCCTCGACGTCGTCAGCAGGGGTCACCTGGTCGAGACCGACCGGTCCGATCTCGTCGCCGGCTACGTCGGCCAGACCGCGACCAAGACCCGCGCCGTGCTGGAGTCGGCCTTGGGCGGCACGGTGCTCATCGACGAGGCCTACTCGTTGGCACGTGGTGGCGAGAACGACTTCGGCCGCGAGGCGATCGACACCATCGTCAAGTTCATGGAAGACCACCGTGACGACCTCGCCGTCGTGGTCGCCGGCTACCCGAACGAGATGCGGCAGCTCATCGAGACGAACCCGGGCCTCGAATCGCGGTTCGCCCGGACGCTCGAGTTCCCCGATTACACGACCGACGAGCTGGTGCGGATCTTCGAGCTGATCGCCGGCAGGCAGGAGTACCACCTCTCACCGGCGGCCCGCGTGCGGCTCGTCGAGGTGATCGACGCCGAGCCCCGCGGCCGTGGCTTCGGCAACGCCCGTTTCACGCGCAACGTGTTCGAGCAGGCGGTCTCGATGCAGGCCGTCCGGCTCACCGACGGTTCCAACGGCCGCTCGGAGCAACCGACCCGCGACGAGCTGATGACCCTCGACAGCAGCGACATCGCCCCGGTCTGACCGGGGTCGTCGTTCTGTCTGCCCGCAACCGGGTGGTGGACGGTTCGGGCAGACAGGTCGGATCAGGGTCCGACGGCCCTGGCCGCGCGTGGCCACGATCCGTACGGTCCGACCATGGATTTCAGCGTGTCGGAGGAGATGACGGTTCGGCTGGAGATGATCCGCGAGTTCATGGAGCGCGAGGTCGTCCCGCTCGAGAGCGTGATGCTGCACGGTGACCCGTCCGACCTGCAGGCCGGGGTCGAGGCCGCCCAGGCGAAGGTGAAGCAGATGGGGCTGTGGGCCCCGAACCACCCGGCCGAGTTCGGCGGGCTCGGCCTCTCGCTGGTCGACCACGGTCTCTTCGCCGAGGCGGTCGGTCGCAGCCCGCTCGGCATGACGGTGTTCGGCACCCAGGCCCCCGACGCCGGCAACATCGAGATCCTCCACGAATACGGCACCGCCGAGCAACAGGAGCGCTGGCTCCGTCCGCTCGTCGCCGGCGAGATCCGCAGCTGCTTCTCGATGACCGAGCCGGAGACGGCAGGATCGAACCCGACCCTGCTCGCCACCACCGCCCGGGTCGAGGGGGACGAGTACGTGATCAACGGCCAGAAGTGGTTCACGTCCTCCGCCGATGGCGCCGCGTTCGCGATCGTCATGGCGGTCACCGACCCCGACGCGCCGCCACACCTCCGGGCCAGCATGATCATCGTCCCGACCGACACCCCGGGCTTCCACCTCGTCCGCAACGTGAGCGTGATGGGACATGCCGGCTCGGGCCACGCGAGCCACGGCGAGGTGATCTACCAGGGCTGCCGGGTTCCCCGTTCGAACCTGCTCGGGCAAGAAGGCGGCGGGTTCGCGATCGCCCAGGCGCGGCTCGGCCCCGGTCGGATCCATCACTGCATGCGCTGGCTCGGCATCGCCCAACGGGCGTTCGAGATGATGTGCCAGCGGGCCAACGAGCGCCAGATCCACCTCGACGGATCGACCTTGGCCGACCAGCAGGTCGTCCAGCATTGGGCGGCCGAGCTCGCCGCCGAGATCCAGAGCTCGCGCCTGCTCACCCTCCACACCGCCTGGATGATCGACCAGCACGGCGCCAAGGCCGCTCGCGACGAGATCTCGGCGATCAAGTTCACGGTCGCCAACACGATGCTCAAGGCGGTGGACACCGCCATCCAGGTCCACGGAGCACTCGGCGTCACCGACGACACCGTCCTCGCTTACTGGTACCGGCACGAGCGGGCGGCGCGCATCTACGACGGCGCCGACGAGGTGCACAAGACGAGCCTCGGGCGCCGGCTGATGCGCAAGTACGCCTGACCCGAGCGACCTGTCTGCCCCCAACCCGGGCATCGGACGGTTCCGGGCAGACAGGACGATCTGAGCACGAGCGCTAGCGTCTCGACGCGATGGGCTTCCGCGACCGCTTCTACACGCCGAAGACGGCGCGGGCGATCCTGTCCTGGCGGATCCTGCTGGGGATCGCAGTCGGGTTGACGACGGCGATCGCCGGACTGCCGGTCGCCGCAGCGATCGGCGTCGGCGGCGCGGTCTACGCTGCATCGGTGGCGGCCGCCATGCCGAGGGAGCCCCGGCGCCCGACGATCGACCCGTTCACGCTCGGTGAGCCGTGGCGTCAGCTCGTCCAGCGGACACAGGCCGCCGGACGCAAGCTCCACGAGACCGTGGAGCGCGGGGCCGACGGCCCGCTCCGCGACACCCTCCGCGACATCGCCGCGCAGCTCGACCGTGGGATCGACGAAGCCTGGGCCATCGCACGGCGGGGCGACGAGATCGACGACGCCGTCCGTCGTCTCGACCCGACGGCGTTGAGGTCCCGGCTCGCCACCGCCGAGCGCCGTGCCTCGGACGACCCCGGCCCGGAGACGGACGCGGCCGTCGCCTCCATCCGCCGCCAGCTCGACAGCGCCGAGCGACTCCGGCAACAGTCCGACGAGACCGCGGCGTCGCTGCGGCTCACCCAGACGCAGCTCGACGAGCTCGTCGCGCGGGCGAGCGAGATCCAGGTCGGCACGTTCGACACGGTCGACACCGACGCCTACCGCCACGAGGTCGACGAACTGGTCATCCGTCTGGAGGCACTCCACCAAGCGGTCCAGGAGACACGAACCGCGTGAGCGGACTCCTCCGCTCCAACCTGGTCGTCGCCACCGGCACGATGCTGTCGCGGGTCTCCGGTCTCCTGCGGATCATGGTGTTCGGCTGGATCATCGGCCAGACGGCACTGTCCGACGCCTACCTGATCGCCAACGAGACGCCGAACATCGTCTACGACCTGCTGCTCGGCGGCGTGCTCTCCGCGACCCTGGTGCCGTTGTTCTCCACCTTCGTCGAGACCGACGACGAGGAGGCGACGAACGTCGTCATCACCGTCGCGGCCACCCTGATGGTGGCGTTGACGGCCGTCGCTGTCGTGGCCGCCCCCCTGATCTTCCGCTTGTACACGATCACGCCGGGGGAAGACGTCGACCCGCAGGTGCTCCGGCAGGTCGGCACGATGCTCGCTCGGATCTTCCTCGTGCAGATCCTGTTCTACGGACTCACCGGACTGGCCAACGCGTTCTTGAACAGCCGCCGCCGGTTCTTCGCCGCCGCGTGGAGCCCGGTCGTCTCCAACGTCGTCATCATCGCGACGCTGCTCACGCTGCGCGACCGTGCCTGGGAGCTCGGCGACGTGGTCACGAACGGACGGCTCCGGTGGACGCTCGGGCTGGGCGCCACGGGCGGCATCGCCGCGATGGCGGTGATCGTCGTGGTCGCCGCGGCCAGGACGGGGTTCCGATTCCGCCCCGTGTGGAACTGGCGGCATCCGGTCGTCCGCAAGCTCCTCGTGCTGTCGGGGTGGACCCTCGGGTTCGTCGCCGCCAACCAGGTCGCGCTCATCGTGGTCCGAAACCTCGCCCAGCCCGGATCGAGCAACGCGACCGCGTACTTCGTCGCGTTCACGTTCTTCGTCCTGCCGCACGGGCTGCTCGCGGTGTCGATCTCGACGACGTTCCAGCCCGAGATGGCTCGCGCTGTCGCCCGCAAGGACAAGGCCGCCTTCATCGACCAGACCGGCCTCGGGGTTCGCCTCATCGCGCTCCTGACGCTCCCCGCCGGCTTCGCGATCTTCACGCTGCGCGATCCGATCGTCGGCGCGCTGTTGCAGTACCGCAACTTCGACGCCGAGGACGCGGCGAACACCGCCGACGCCCTCGCCGGGTTCTCGCTCGGGCTCGTCGGTTTCTCCGTCTACCTGTTCGTCCTTCGCGGCTTCTACGCGCACCAGGACACGCGGACCCCCTTCGTGGTGAACGTCGTCGAGAACGCCCTCAACATCGTCATCGCCCTGCTCCTCGTCGGCGAATACGGCGTGCTCGGGCTGGGGCTCGCCTATGCGATCGCCTATCTGGTCTCGGCGGTCTGGGTGCTCCACATCCTCACCTACAAGGTGCGCGGGTTCAGCCTGCGTCCGATCTGGGCGAGCGGATGGCGCATGCTGCTCGCGGCCGTGCTGATGGCCGAGGCGATCTGGTTCGTGACGCACGGCGTCTCGTCCGACACCGGTGTGCAGGCGCTGGTCCAGCTCCTGGTCGGCGGCGCGGTCGGCCTCGTCGTGTACGTCGGCGTGCTGATCGCGTTGCGTGCCCCCGAGCTCGACTGGGCGAAGCGGCGCGTGACCCGGAGTTGACCCCGGCACACCGGCCGCCGGGCCCGCTCCGACCGGACCATCGGGGACACACCCCGACGACGCGCCGAGTAGCCTGCCGGGCATGTTCAAGCTCGCGAAGAAGTGGTGGAAGTACCTGACGGCCAAGCTCACCGGCA
>DATHUU010000199.1:0-5561 GCA_035461925.1 Ilumatobacter sp. | reverse complement strand
CACCCCGGATCTCGACACCGGGCGTGTCGCGGGGGACCAGGATCTGCGACTGGCGCTGGTGTGGAGGACCGTCGGGGTTGGTCTGCAACATGACGATCATGATCTTGCAGCGCGGGTCGCCGGCACCCGACGACCAGTACTTCTCGCCGTTGATCACCCACTCGTCACCGTCCTTCACCGCCGAGCAGGCGATCTGCTTGGCGTCGGACGACGCGACGTCGGGTTCGGTCATGACGTAGGCGGAGCGGATCTCGCCGTTGAGGAGCGGCTTCAGCCACTGCTCCTTCTGCTCCGGGGTGCCCACCCGTTCGAGCACCTCCATGTTGCCGGTGTCGGGCGCCGCGCAGTTCATCGACTCCGAGGCGATCGGGTTCTTGCCGAGCTCGATCGCGATGTACGCGTAGTCGAGGTTCGACAGCCCTTCGCCCGTCTCGGCGTCGGGCAGGAAGAAGTTCCACAGGCCCTGTTCCTTGGCCTTGGCCTTGATGCTGTCGAGCAGCTCGAGCTGGCCCTCGCCGTAGCCCCAGTGGTCGGCGCGGCCCTCACCGCGACGGAAGAACTCCTCGGTGTTGGGCTCGACCTCTTCGGCGATGAACTTCTTCACCGCTTCGAAGAGCGGCTTGGCCTTGTCCGACATGCGGAGGTCGAACATGTCGACCGTCGATGGCAACGCAGTCATGCGGGTCTCCTGGGGTTTCGGGGCGATCGAGGTCGAACATAGTGACCCGGTCAGCCCGCTCTCCTATCCGGCGCGGATGCTGTACTCGTCGAGCGTGGCATCGAGGGATCGCGCTTTGCCCCGCTCGACAGCGGCCCGGTAGTCATCGAGCGGCAGGCCCTGTCGGACGAGCGGCTCCACGACGACCGTTCGGAGCACGTGGTGAGCCGTCGCGTTGAAGCCACGCGTGCGCGCCAGGCCGAGCAACTCCGCGGCGACGACGTGGTTGCCGCGGCACACCTCGGCGTACGCGAGTGCGAGCACGCAGTCGCCCTCGATGCGATAGCCCTCCCGGTGCGCGATCGACAGCCCGCGCGCCAGCTGCTCGCAGCCCGCGAGGTCGTCGATCAGCTGGGTCACCGCCCGCGAGTACGCCGTGAGCCAGGTCTCCGGGAGACCGACGTGCTGCAGGAACTCGTACTGCCGCTCGATGCCGCGTCGGGCGAGTCGGCTGTCACGGAGCGCGAGTCCGTTGATCCAGACCGCCCAGTTGAAGATGAATCGCTCGTAGCCATCGGGGCTGCATGCTCGATCGAGCGCGCTCGCTCGCTCCTCGACCTCCTCGACCGTCAGCCGTCCGCCACGCGCGACGAGGAAGTAGGCATCGACGAGCGCGGCCAGCTGAGCGGTCGGCGCGACCGCCCGCACGTCGGCCAGCACGCGATCGACCTGCTCGGGATCGAATAGGTGCTGGAGCGCAGCGAAATGGAGCGCGAGGGCGCGCGCTCCCGGATCGACGTCCGATGCGTGGTTCACCGACTCCTGAGCCGCGGCGAACATCGGTACGAAATCTCCGTCGCCCATGGCGATGTCACTCCGAAGGAGCGCGATCCACGCCGCATCGGCGCCGTCGACCGACGCACCGGCCAGAGCGTCGACCCAGCGGTGACCCTCCGCGCAACCGACCGCGTTGCGCCAGAGGAACGACCGAGTGGTCGCCAGCTCGACGGCGTCCGACCACTCGTCCGCCTCGATGCTCGCCCAGAACGCCTGTCGGACGTGCTCGGCGTCGCGTCGCTGCTGGGCGGCCAGCCGCCCGGAGAACCAGCGATCCAACCGGGTCGTGGCGGTCGCATGGTCGACCATCGAGCGTCGGTGGTGTTCGAACACCGCGTGCCGTTCGCCGTGCTGGTCGAGCCGGTCGACCGCGTACGCCTTGACCGTCTCGAGCAAGCGGTACCGATCCTCGTCGGGCTCGCGCACGACCAGGCTCTTGTCGACGAGGGAGGCAAGGGTGCCCGCGACGTCGAGCCCGTCGAGCAACGGTTGGAGAGATTCAGCGGTCCTCAGATCGAACGTCGACGGGAACACGCCGAGGTGTCGCAACACTCGCTGCTCGCTGTCGTCGAGCAAGTCGTAGCTCCAACCGATCGCCGTGTCCATCGACCGATGCCGCTGCTCGCCGCGGGCAGGCCGGTCCGGTACACCGCGCCGCCCGCGGGCGGCGAGGCGACTGCTGAGCTCGTCGAGGCTCCAGCGGCGGAGCTGACCGGCTGCCAGCTCGAGTGCCAGGGGGAGCCCGTCGAGCCGGTCGCAGAGGTCGGTGATGCGCGGGTCCGAGACGTCCCACACGGCCCGTGGTTCGGACTGACGTGCACGCTCGACGAACAGCTCGGCCGCCGCATCGGCGAGGGGATCGATGGGCACCAGGTGCTCCCCGGTGAGTCCCAACGGCTCCCGGCTGGTCGCGAGCACGTGCCATGTTCCGCCGTGTCCGAGTGCGACGTGCACGATGCGCGCCACGGCGTCGACGACGTGCTCGCAGTTGTCCAGCACGATCAGCGCCGACCGGTCCGCCAGGTGGTGGCCGAGCTCGGTGCTGGACGCGGACGCCGCGCCCTCGATGCCCAAGGCGTCGGCCATCGCCTGGAGCACGTCGCTGGCGCCGCGCGCCGGCACGAGGTCGACGAACACGACGCCGTCCGGCCAGTGATCGGTGTGCGCGTGCGCCACGGCGAGAGCGATCGACGTCTTGCCGACCCCACCCGGCCCGACGAGGGTCGTGAGCCGGTCGGCGCGCGCTCGCTTCGTGATCGTGGCGACGTCGGCGTCGCGTCCGATCAGCGCGGTCCGCAGCACGGGGAGCGGCCGCACGCTGGTCGGACCGGACGGTGCGACGCCGCCCGAGCGTGCCAGCTCCCGCCGGCTCGCGACGCCGCGCTTGCGCAAGAGCGACGAGACGTGCGATTCGACGGTCCGCACCGAGACGTACAACTGCTCGGCGATCTCGGCGTTCGTCATGCGCCGCTGGACCAGTGCGAGCACTTCGGACTCTTTGGCCGTGAGCGCAGCCCCAGCGGGAGTCGGCACCTCCCGAGTCTGCCAGGTCAGTGGTGACCACGGAACTCACGTTTCCGTGGTCGTCACGGATGCGCCGACGGGGCACCTCGGCGCATCGTTCCCGGCATGCAACGACATGACAACAGAGACCTCCATCGTCTCGACGACAACATCCACCAGAACCGAAGGAACCTCGTGATCGCGGCCGGCGCCGTGCTGGCGGCCGGCCTCGTCGCCGTCGCCGGAGGCGACCGGCTGCTCGCCGACGACGATCCGATCCCGGTCGCCGCACCGGCACCGATCCCCGCCAGCGAGTGTGGTCCGCTCTGGGCCCGGGTCCAGGTGTCCGGCCGCCCCGGCGACACCGTCGAGTCGGCTGCGGCCGCGGTCGGCCTGGTCGCACGCGGTCCGTGGATCTCTGCGGACGGCCTGACCTTCGAACACCTCGACGGCAGGGTCGTCGCCGTGGCACGCCCTCGTCCGGCGACGCCGTCGCAGGACGCGACCTGTGCCCTCGGCGCGGTCGCCGGCGAATCGAGCCGGCCATGATGACGCACGATCTCGAACAGCTCGACGACACGCGGCGAGAGTCCGAGTTGACCGCCCGGGCCCGCGCCTGTGGCCCCGTGCTCGCCGCCCGTGCCGGGCGCCACGACCGCGAGGGCACCTGGGTGGATGGATCGTTCGACGCGATCCGCCAGGCCGGACTGCTCCGCATCGCGGTGCCGACGGAGCTGGGTGGTGACGGAGCGACGATCCGTCAGGTCGCGATGGTGCAGCGGGAGCTCGCCAAGCACTGCGGTTCCACCGCGCTCGCGTCGGCCATGCATCAGCACGTCACGGCGTTCACCGCGTGGCGGTACCGACGCGGACTCCCGGGCGCGGAGGCGACGCTCCGACGCATCGCCGACGACGGCATCGTCGTCGTGTCCACCGGAGGCGGTGACTTCACCCATCCCAGCGGTTCTGCCGTGCCGGTCGACGGCGGCTACCGGGTCACCGGCCGAAAGTCGTTCGTGAGCCAGGCACCCGTCGGAGCCGTCCTGTCGACCATGTTCACCTTCGAGGACGCCGAACGCGGTCGACGAGTGCTCAACGTCGCCGTGCCGTTCGGTGCCGACGGTGTCTCGATCGTCGAGAACTGGGACACGATGGGCATGCGGGGTACGGCCAGCCACGACGTGGTGTTCGACGAGGTGTTCGTCCCTGACGAGCGCGTGCTCGCCGACCGTCCCCACGGCACGATCGACGGGCCGCTCCAGGTGATCTCGAGCATCGCCTTCCCGGTGACCAGCGCCGTCTACCTCGGTATCGCCGAGGGCGCCTACCGGAACGTCCTCGAGCTCTACGCCGACCGCGTGGCCGACGTGACGATCCAACGCCGCGTCGGCCTGATGCGCCATCGACTGCAGGTCGCGAGCTGGGCGCTCGACGGCGCGCTCACCATGGTGGGGGACGACCCCGTCCCATTGATGAGCAACGTGGTCGCGGTGATGGCGGCGAAACGCGAGATCGTGCTCGCCGCGGCCGACGTGACCGAGCTCGCGATGGAGCTCGGAGGAGCACGGACGTTCCGGACGGGCTCGCCGATCGAACGGGCGCATCGCGACGTCCGGGCCGGCAGGTTCCACCCGTTCGACCCGGAGACGACGTTGATCCACGCCGGTCGGTCGGAGCTCGGCCTCTCGAACGATCAGCCAGCGGACTGGAGGTTGCCGTGAACACGTTGTCGCCAGACCTCGCGCGAGCCGTCCACGAGGACCGACGACGCCGGCTCGTCGCCGCGGCCGACGCTCGGCGGGTCCACCGTGAGCTCAGAGCCTCACGGCGGGCCGAGCGTCCCGTCCGTCGGCCGGGCGATCGGCTCCGAGCTCTCGTTCGGGGCCGACGCCATCGGCTGGACGCGAAGATCGCCCGTCTGACCGACAGCTGGCTGCAGCTCGATCATCGGGCAGCTCGGCTGCTCGCATGCGTCGCCGACGAGGTCGACCTCCCCGCCGGCGACGCGCTCGTGCCGGGTCGGTTCAGCTACGTCGGCCTCGACGACGGCCACCGCGGTCTGCTGGTCACGACCGGCATGCCCCCGGTGACGCTCGAGTCGGCGACGACCGTGCTGGTCCTGCCGACCGCCGACCTCGAGCGGCTCGCGCGCACGGTTCCGATGCTCGCACCGACGCGCTCCCGTGCGACGCCGGTGGCCCGGGTCGTCCCACATGACACCATCGCGGCTCCCCTCCCCTCCACCGGTCGACCGCAGCGACGCATCGTGCGCGGTCCTGCGATGACGCTGCCCGGGACCGGCGCCGCCAGGACCGTTCGACCGGTCGCCGCATCGGCGACCGGTCGGTGAACCCGCCATCGGCCGTCGCGCCCATCCGCCGTCAAGAGCGGCGGGGAGCGCGGCGGCGGTCGGCGCGCCGCAGGAACCGCTCCTGCTCGGCCTCCAACGCGTGTTCCTCGGCCACGAGTCGTTCGAGGCTGGCGAGCCGGGCCGGGTCGAGGGTGCCCGCAGCGATGGCCGCCTGCACGGCGCAGTCGGGCTCCTGGTCGTGCTTGCAGTCGC